>JBFHUP010000001.1:0-17067 GCA_041589975.1 Sulfurimonadaceae bacterium
ATTGCTCCACCACCGTCATCTTTTTGCATCATATAACGGAAACCTGGAATAACTTTTGTATTCCCAGCTTTCATTGTATAGTGTGCTTCCAATGTCAAGTTGTTTACTACTTCTGGAACTGTTAAATAACTTACCTCAGTTTTAAGATTTTTACCAATGTTACTTTTCACTGTTACAATACTTAAAGTATGATCCACAGATTTATTGTTTGCCGTAAAGTTTGCATGACTTAAACCTTTATGTACTGCTGAGTCATCATTACCATTCCATTCAGGTCTGATTGCTGATGTCCCATCATTAAAAGTAACCACATCGTGATTTGTTTCGTGGTCACGCAATTTTTGTTCTGTAAAGTGTGCTAAACGGATTGATGTCCCTTCAATGCTTTTGTTTTCAAAAGTAGCACCCATAAATGTATTTGGAATCATTTTTGTATCATTTGATTTGGTAAATACGGATTCAAAAATTTGTTGACCAACTTTTAATTTTGATTTTCCATGCTTATAATAGACATTTGCCTCAGCTAAAGAGAAAAGTGAATAATCATTCTCATTTGCGACTTTATAACGAGAAAATGTATCCTTACCTGCTTTGACTTTATTGATCTCATTTTGTTTAAGTGAATCAACTGCGTTAGTATAATAAGCACCTAAGTTCACACCAAAACCATGAAAAGGAGCTGTCTTATAAACCAAACTACCACCTACACCGATTGCACGGTTATCTACTTGGTTTGTATCATCATTATAGTCCCATGTAAAAGAGTTAGCACGTAAACGACCATAAAAAATACCTTTTGAAAACATCTCTTGCAAACTTTTTGCTTCATCTGGTAGCTGATGATACTCGACCATCATATTACCTTTTAGTGAACGCTTTGGTTTTGCATCCTCTGCTACGGCTTGTGTTGCCAATGTTGTTGCTAATAATGCTGCTGTTACTACTGAAATATTTTTCTTCATTCTCAATCCTTTATCTTTGATATGATAACGCTATAATCGTTCTGCTTGGTAAGCAGATACGCTTACTACTTGAGATTAGAAAACGTGGATCGTCCACACCTTCAAATCACTCTCCTTATGCCTCTAGCATGAGGCACTCCTACGATCTAACAACTCGTTGAACCTTTTACAGGACAACCACACTCATAATCAACAATGTTAACATTGCTCTCATTGCTGACATCAACGACTTTTTGACGTTTAATATAATCTCTGGTTACATCATACACAGGACGAATCATATCTTTACGCAAGTTACTACCTGCATTTTGAAGATTTCCACCCCATGATGAAAGTACATAGGTCTTGTTCGGATCCAGTGGTTTACCGCCAACTAAGACATTAGAGATACGATTTCCCGTTTTCCCGCCAATCTTAATATCATAAGTAATACCGCCCAAACGACTCATGTCACCACCTTGCTGATAAAGAGGATTTTCGTTAAACACATTATCCGCGATATCTTCCAGCATGGTTTTGATACGGCTACCTTTCATATCGAAGGTATACACGTTTGGATAGGTAATCCCACACATCTCATAAACGTTATCCATTAGAATATCTCCGCCAGGAAGTACCGTGGTTCCCCAACGGTAACCTGGTGTAAATGAGATATCACATTTCATCTCATCCATGATCGCATCATTAATCAATTGATCGAATGTTGAGTGAAAAGTATCACGCTTATAAAGTAATCCTTTAGTTTTACCCAACACTTCATTAAGCTCTTTATCATAAGGAGCATAAAGCTTAGCTACCAGTTTTTCACCCTCTGGGTCTGCCGGAAGTAAGTTTGAAGCAATCGGAATAAGTTTATACTCATAATCATGAACTTTTCCCTCTTGGATATCGATGTCTAAACGTCCGATATATTTACCATGACTACCAGCAATAACAATTGCTGTACCATTGATAACAATTGGCTGCGGACTTGGATCATGCGTATGACCACTTAAGATAAAGTCAATACCGTTAACTTTACGAGCCACCTCTTGGTCAACTGAGAAACCATCATGAGAAAGTACAACAACACAGTCTACTTTATGCTCATCACGTAACTCATCTACATACTCTTGAAGTGTATCTAGACGTAGACCAAAACTCCAACCTTCAGTAAACTCTTTAGGGTTTGCTGTAGACGTAAATGGAAACGATTGACCGATAATACCGATTTTTGCTCCTGCTTTTTCCTGAATCGTATACGGTTCAAAAATAAGCTCTTCAAATTCATCGGCAAAAGGATCATTACCCACAATATTTTGTGAGATAAACTTAGCATCCAGCATATCGATCAGCTCTTTAACACGCTCTTTACCGTAAGTAAATTCCCAGTGGCCAACCATCACATCGACACCAAGATAGTTTTGAGCTTCTACGATTGCCTTACCACCCGTTTTAAGAGCAACACCCGTTCCTTGCCATGTATCACCGGAATCAAGCAGTAGGACATTATCCTTACCACGTTGTTTCTCTACATAGTCAATAACGGTTTTCATATGTGCAATACCGCCCATTTTACCGAACTTTTTAGCTAAAGCTTCAAAGTCCATATGTGTATCAAAATAGGCATCCAATGAGCTTGGCTCTAATCCATAATGTTTAGCAAACGCTTCACCACATAAGAATCCCGGAGTTCCTACTAAATTAGGAGCTGAGATCAATGTTGAAGGTTCTCTCCAATACAGCGGCTTAATATGAGCATGCATATCACACATATGTAACAGACTCAATTTACCTGTATCTTTAAACTCTAAGATATCTTTTGCTGTAACGGAAGCAACATCCTTGCTTCCACCTGAACATGCACTCAGACCGGCACCGAGACCCAGTACCGATGCGATGTGCATAAAATCTCTTCTTGAAATATCCATCTTCTATCCCTTATCTTTTTAACCCAGGGATCGCGATTTCTGCACCCTTTGAAAGGCTTGTAATATAGACCTCTAAAGCGACCATCTCTTTTGAGCCAATAGGTAATACAGCCAATAGTGCATTCTTCATACATCCTTGAAAACGTCTTTGGAACGTTCTTAATGATGACTTGGTCATACGATATGCCGGCCAGGTAGCTGCAGCTTTTGCACCTTTAGCACCCAGATCCGGTAATGGTTGTGTTCTTAAAACACCACCTACAATATCATCAGAGTGACAGCTCAAACATGCCAGACCACGACCGCCGCGTTTAGTTTCATAGACCTCTTTACCCAATGCATAAGCCGCTTTGATATACTCATCCGCTTCTACATCGATATTGATCTTCTCTTCATTTGCAATAGACTTTACATAAGCCAGCATAGAGAACATCTTGCCACTTTTAAGTTTAAAAGGTTTATGCCCTTTCTCTTTTAGCATCACTTGGATAACTTGATCCAAACCAACTACCGCACCCAGTTTTTCAATATAGCGAGGGAATCCCGCGATATATTTTGGCAATGTCTTTTCAGTTTGCCCTAAATATGCAGCCAAACCGGCATCTCCGCCTACAAGCCCTTCAAGAAGTTCATTACCCTCTTCTAACATAATCTCAGCTGGATTGTTTTCAAGCATCTCAGCATACATTGCACGGTCAGCATCTGACATAGCAAATTGCTCACCGGCAAATGCTAAACTCAGAACTGTAGATAAAATCACTACTGCTTTTTTCATCGATTATCCTTTTGGTTTAATCTTTTTACTCTTCTCGTTAACTTCACCTTTGTTGTCTTTATAAACAACTTTTAAAACACCTTTTGAAGGAATTTTGAAATTAATTGTGAAAAGTGGATTTGTAGACAGAGTCTCCCAAACCATCATCTTTGTTAAAAGTTTGTCGTTAAAGAAGAATTTAACTTCATTGATATATTCAGCTGGAATCACTTGACCAGTTTTCTTATCTTTACGCATACCTGTTTCCATAGGGTGCATCACCATAAAGTCAACTTTGACTATCTCACCTACTTTATATTTTTTCGGTTTTACTTTAATTAATGATTTTCTTTTTGCCATCTTTTTCTCCTGATTATTGCTTCTAATTTACTAACATTAATGTCGCGGTACGATTAACCACAACCACCAATCGTTACTTTGACATTTTGAGAAGCTGAGATAAAACTACCATCGCTTAATTCTGCAATAGCTACTACATCTTGAGTACCAGCCAATTTAATACGCGTACCAAAAATTGCTGCACCATTGTCAGGTGTTAAAAATACGTTAGCACAACGTACGTTACCATTTTTACTTGCTAAAACATGGATCGCTTTTACATAGTTAGAAGCAGTCATAGGACTGTCAACTGTAACTTTAATAGGTACAACTGCACCGTTTTCAGCAATCTCTGGAGCTTTTAATTTAATCTTTGAAGATTTCTTTACTGCTTTACCGCCAGTGATAGCCTCTACTGCAGATTCGTAATTAAAATCATTCATGCCTTTAGGTTTAGTGCCTGCAGCACTTAGTGTACGAGGTATTAGTGTCGAAACTGCCGCAGCAGCAGCCATACCTTTAATAAATGAACGTCTTTGCATCATTGTGAACTCCTTTTATTTCTTTTTTGATACGACATATGATGTGATGTCACAGATTTCTCTTTCTGTGAATAAACCTGTTGTAAGGTTTACTGTCATGTGTGTGTTTGGATTATCGATTCGTGGATCCGCGATCTTTTGGAAAACATATTGCATTGTTCTTGCACCAGTATCAATAAAGTTTTCTTTATAATCATTTAACGGTGTTCCAATATTTCCGGCACCTTTTGCACCCTCAATATCATGACACGCTACACAGTTACCATACTGTTTAGGGCTTCCATTAGCATTTTTTCGAGCTAGACCTTTAGGTGGGTTTTGCTTCGCTTTTTTTCCATTAAGATTATGGAAGATAAAAGAACCTCTGGCAATAGCATCTGTATCCGTAGAGATACAGCCTTTAGGCATATCATACTTTTTAGGTGCACCAAGTTTATCTTTTTCGATAATTTTTGCTGCATCCGGGTAGTCAAAAGCAAAACTTTTAACTTCAGGACTCATAGTCGAACACGCTGTAATTGCTACAGCACCAACAACCAAACCACTGATTAGTTTTTTCATTCACAACTCCTTTGTAAAGTCTGAAAAATTGTAACAACTAAGTGTAAAAATAGTGTAAAAAGTATTGAGGGGCTTTGTGCAGTTTAGGGATAAATTTAATCCCACAACAGGCTCTAGGCCTGATGTGATATGTCGTTAAAGATAGAAAAGAGTTTTTTACTTGCCGATTCTGCTTCATTAAAAAGTTTGATAACTTCAGAAGAATGTTCAAGGATATCTCCCTGTTTGACGATCTCCATAACCTTAATGATGACATCATGAACCTGTTTATGCGGAACATCAGCTTGCTGTAACAGCTTCATTTGAGACTCATTATGCTTTTGCTCTTTAAGATCTTTATAATCACAACTCTCATGACACTCAAATGTCTCTTTAAGCTGTGCATCAAAGACACAAGAGTAGGCTTTAAATTTATAGATCATATGATCCAGTTTAGACATTGTGTAAAAGAGTTCTATCGAGATCTTCTCATTATCCACTTTAATGGTATCTACATTATCAACCAACTTCGCCAAAGTCGATCTAAAAAGTTCGAGCTTTTCGGTTGATTGTTGGGCTAGCTGATCGGATCGTTCACTGTTTTCCACCATTTGTAAAGAGCTCTGTTTTAACACACTGATATTGGATTCGATCTCACTGGTCGCTTTTTGAGTTCGCTCTGCCAGCTTTCTTACCTCATCGGCAACGACAGCAAAGCCCCGACCATGCTCGCCTGCTCTTGCAGCTTCAATTGCAGCATTAAGTGCCAGTAAATTCGTCTGATCAGATATATCTTTAATCAATCCGATTATCGTGTAAATCTCCATAACGTTTTCATTGAGTATCTCTGAGTTGCTGTGCGACTGTACAATGGTTTCACTGATCTTATTAATGGAGTCCATAACTTCATTGGTTTGATGTGTAACGGTGTTGATAACCTCTTTGGTGTTTTGATTGAGTGCATTAATAGTATTGATACTCTCAATATTATGCTTCATATTTTCTTGAATATCACCGGAATTATCAATCGAAGCATCAAGCATCCCCTCGGACAGCTTCAAGGTCATACTGTTTTGTTTCATCTGAAGTTGAATATCTGCTTTGGAGGCTTCGGCATCTTTGGCACTTTTTTGTGCTTCTAAAGCGACCTTCTCTACTTTATCGATAAAGACATTAAAACTTTGGGCTGCCCGTCCAATCTCGTCTTGTGATTCCACATCAAGACGCTTGCTTAAATCTGCATCACCTTCGGATAGCTCTTTAGCAATATCATCCAACCGTAAAATGGGGTTAATAACCGCACGCTTAATAATATACATCAATAGTATGAGTACAACGATATCAACAATCGCCATCATCACCAACTGCTGCAACAAGGAATTTTCCGATTGAGAGATAATATGTTCTACATCGCTTAAATCTTTACCTAAAACAGCATATCCGATCAATGCTCCTGAAAAATCATGAATCGGCACAGAAGTCACAAAGAAGTTATTACTTACCTGTCCATCTTGACGACCGATCTCAAGCCCCTTAACTTCCTCGAAAAGTTTGGCATTGACAATCTGTGGTTTAACTGCTAAAGTAAAATCACCCACCTTTGGAGCATCCTTAAGCTTTGTTGCGGTAGTTAGATAACGATTATCCATAAAAATAAGTGTTTGAATATCATGCTTTTTAACCCCATCTTTTACAATAGAATTAAGCCCTTGCATAAACTCTACCGATCCATAATAGATCCCGTCTTCCATAATAGGAGAGAGTCCCCGCATGATAAGTCCCGCACGCCCCAGTTCAATGCCGTAGATAGGATTCTTTTCTGCTTTCACTTTTACAATGGTTTTACGAAAGCCTGTAAGGTCATCACCCCATTTTTGAGGTTTCCATGCCCGTAAAAAACTGCGAACATTTTTATCATGTATATGAATCTTAATATTTTTATATTTGGTATGTGCTTTAAACTCTTTAGAGAGTTGATTAAGACCTTTAATAGCTATGGTACGATCATTCTCTTTAAGTGCACGAAGCACGTCACTGTTTTTTGAAAGATTTATCACGTTTGATATGGCGATATTGCCTTTATTGGCAAGTGAATCTTTAAAAAATGATTGAAGCGTCTTTAGCTGTTTACTGTAGACATCGTTGCGGATCTCTTTAACAGAAAAGTAATAATTCACTACAATAATGACAAAACCTGCAAGCAGCGAGGCAATCAGTGGTATATGTACTTTTTTACTAATTGATAACGAATGAAACATAATACTCCTTTTTTCAGAATATCATCCTATTCGTTAAATGTAAAAATAGTGTAAAATTTATCTCACAGGAATATAGGCAAATCCTTCATTTTGCTTATCAATAAGCCCTATAGACGCATTAGGTGTCACTTTGACACCCTCTACAAGATCTTTGGGATCTATGTTACGTTTTTTCATCCCCGAACCGCACATCAAAAAGCTTATTCCATACTGCTGTTGGGCAAAAACGATCCGTTTATGAAGATCCTGATAGCTTTGCAAAAGCTTTTTATCCTCTTGAAGCAAAGGAGAAGATCTATCGGTGATAAAATATTTATAGGCTTGCCCATGAATAATTACAGCCACTTTGAGTTCTTCAAACTGAGCTTCATAATGAGAAGCATTATAGGCAGTAGCTTTTAAGATTCTTAGCTCAAAGTCTTCAAGCTTTCCGGTCGTCAGATCATAAACGACCTTTTTCACTTCAACATCTTTGGCAAAGCCAAGCGTCAAAACTACAAGTAGTGCTGTAACCATTTTTATCATGTTAACGTCTTTAAGTAGGCAATAATGTCATTGATATCTTGAGTGCTCATCCATTCAAAACTTGGCATAGTTGAGACCCGTTTACCTTTGACGACAGTATACCATAGATGATTCTTATGAGCATTGCGATTATAGCCCGGGACGATCACTGCAGAAGGATCCATAATGGATTCACGAATATAATCTGCTGTTGCCTGTCCACCCAAATGACTCATATTAGGTGCCATGTAAGGTGCGGCACTCTTTTGATCATCAAAGGCATGACACCCGGCACAGTTCTGAACCGCCTTTTGCTTACCGGCTAAAATATCTCCTTTAGGAATAGCAGCTACCTGTGCTACATATCGGCTCTTTGGATAACCGACAGTCGTCCAGCTGGAAAGATACTTGGTCCCTCCTCTGTTAGCTTGATTACCATTCCAGATCGCAAATGCCATAGGAAACGCCTCAGCATGCAGATCAATATAATCATCTTTAAGCGGTCGAATCAACAAAGCCTTCCAGACACCTTTATGATATCGCATCGTAAAGTTTCCACGGGCTGATGCATCTTTAATCTCTGACAGACTTCGAAATCCTTCTGATATAAAGATCTTCTCATAATCCCTAAGAAGCGTTGTTGAGACCTTTTTTTGATAGCTGTGCAACTCTTTGCCAAACATATTAAGAGCATTATCATTAAGCTGTGCCTGCACATCATGATGAGCATCAGCTTCAAAACGCTTAACCCCCGCTTTTTGCAAATGTATCACCACCCCTCTGCTACTGCTTCCCATGCCGATATAGGGAAGCTTTGCAGGGTCACTAAACTGCATCGGAAACTGCATCGCTATGCCATCTGCAAAAGTTGTCGGAGAAGTTGTTCCTTGACTTTTTTTGGTATCTCTCCATGAGATTAAAATAGCAATATCCTGATCATTATAGATCGCTTTGGCATCCGCCTTTATAGGCCCTGCATCAGCCATCAAGCTGATAGCTTCCTGATCATTACTCTCCAAGGTATGCTGCGGATACAGCATCACACTGCTGGACTTCGCCTGAGCCCATACGGATGAATAGAGTGTTACTTTTTTCAGATCCTGCGTGACCAACTTTGATGCGATATGCGAAGATGTGGCAAATCTTTTTTGCTCAAAAATTGAACCCACACTATCACGATTAAGCCGTGCCAAATCTACAGCCACATCCTCTTTGGTCCGAACCTCAAGAGGCTTCTTTTGATCTTCACATCCTGTAAAAACAGCGGCCAATACTGCCATAAGCGTTACTACTTTATACGTTAACTTCATTCTTACCCTCCTTTATTCTTTTTCCGTAATGCGTTCCTTCTCATTACGATACCAAGCATAAGTAACCAGGGCAAAAATCACAAAATAGCCCATCACCCACCATGCAACAGTTAACCGCTCCTCTTTTTTAGGATCAGCTACTTGTTCTAAATAATCAATAACCTTTTGCTGATTCTGTCGATCCAATCCTGCCCGAGGCATCTTGCTACCCAAAATAATGGATTGCGGATCATTAATAAAAGCATGCAGATACCCTGCTCCTTTTGATTTAAACATCATCGATAGATCTGGCGGTACCGTACCAAAATGACGCTTTAGTTCATCGGCATCCGTTCCGGCTTGAATGCCACCTAGACGTACGGAATGACAACGTCCACAAGCAAGTTCTGTTGTCTCCTTAGGCGTTAAATCTCTAGAGATCAGATTCAGATAGCTCATGATATCTGCAATCTGCTGATCACTAAGTTTCGTAAAATTCGGCATCGATATTTTTTTTCGCTCCTTATAATCGTTTTGGGCTTTAAATTGCTCTGCGACAAAAGCTTCCCGTTCCTGATCAGTTTTTAATGTCGCTAACTTCTGCTCAAACTTTTTTTGAGCATGTTTCATATAGGTAGCTTCAAATGCAGTATGAGCCGGTCGTTTTATAAAACTTGCCAGAAATTTATTATGATAAATGCGTCCGACATTGGAAAGGTCCAATGGTACAACACCAAACTGTTTAGATTGATATAAGGCCAAATATTTCTGATAAGAGGCTTCAGAATCTTCATCAAACATCGCTCCAAATTCACGTTTTAAGGCTTTACGGCTGACAGGTGCCGCACCCAAATCAACCTCCACACTGTGACACATACTACAATGGGCACGTACCAGTTGTTGTCCCTTTTTCGCATCTCCTGATCGGGAGTTGTTTTCTAAGTCACTGTACTCATAATCCACCGGCGGAATGGGATGCATCACCGCATGTGCCAGCGGCTCAATCCCGATATAAAGCACGGCAACAATCACACCAATAATAATGGCTATCTTTTTTTCATTCAATGGTTATCCTTCATCTTTGCCTCTAACTTGCTTAAAAAAGGTAAGAGAACAAATAGCAGTAAAAAGGTAATGGACAAGACAAAACCTATATAGGCATTAATACCGGTTGGCGGTAATTTCCCAAAGATGGTCAATCCAATCAGATCGATCACCAAAATCCAAAACCAATATTTAAAGAGCGGTCTTTTATGTGTCGGTCGTATCATCGGATCTCTATCAAGCCACGGCATCAAAAAGAAAATACCGTTAGCAATCCCAAAAGCAATCAGACCAAGATCCGAACTAAAGAAAAATCCCCGCAACACTTCATAACTCCATAAAAAATACCACTCTGGATAGATATGTTCCGGAGTTACCATAGGGTCTGCCTGAGTAAAATTAATCGGGTCCATCGCAAAACCGTTGTGGAAAAAGACCAGATAAAAGAAAAAGATAAAAAAGATCCCAATAATATGTAGATCTTTAGATATAAATCCCGGCCAAAAAGGCATCACTTTAGAGACTTTTTTACCCTCTGCCGTAGACTGATAAATTTTTGCTTCATGTTCATAGTTGATCTCTTCTCCATCCACATTATTAACATGCGGAATACGCAAAGCATAGAAGTGAAACCCTACAGCCCCTAACAGCACTAAAGGCAAAGCCACTACATGTAGTGTAAAAAATCGGGTCAAGGTGACATCAGAAACGGTATAATCCCCTCGTATCCAGACAACTAAACTATCCCCGATCAAAGGAATTTGTCCAAAGAGATTGGTAATAACTTGAGCGGCCCAATAAGACATCTGCCCCCACGGCAACATGTATCCGCTAAAGGCTTCTGCCGAAAAAACGGCAAAAAGCAGCATGCCTGACAACCAGATCAACTCTCTGCCTTTTTTAAAAGAGCCATAATAAATACCCGTAAACATATGAATATACATCACCAAAAAAAAGACTGATGCCGAAACCGCATGAATATTTCTAAAAAGCCATCCGTAGGCCACTTCCTGCATGATCGTTACATTGACACTGTCAAATGCCGCACCCGTATCTGGTTTGTAATACATCTGTAAAAAAATACCTGTAGCTAAAAGCATGGCAAAAAGTGTTGCCAAAATCATCCCAAAACTCCATAAAAAGTTGATCTTTTTAGGAATCCAATACTCTGTTAGCATAATCTTTACAAGACGCTTAGAAGCGATGCGTTGATCCAACCACTCCCCAAGAGAGTTTGCTTTTTCTATTTCCATAACATCTCCTAAGCTTGTTGGGTATTTATCTCATTATATTGCTGTCCGGGGACACCAAGAACCAAAACACTGCCTTGAATATCAAAAGGGGGAATCACCAAAGGTTTGGGTGGTGGTCCAAAAATCTCTCGACCTGTTGCATCAAACTCGCCCCCGTGACAGGCACATTTAAAGGTTTTACTGCCTTTATTAAAAGAGGGAATGCATCCCAGGTGGGTACATATGGCAACAACCACGGTAAAACGATCTTTTCCGATCACAACATCTCTGCTATCCTTAGCTGATTCAGGATCTTTTTTAATAATAAAGACCGGTTTACCCCGATAAGAGACTTTATGGATTTTTCCTATTTCAAGAGATGCAGTATCCACCTCGGTAATACCCGCTGCAACTGTTTTTGGCATTGGATCCCACTGCCGTTTCATTACACTCAAAACTCCAAAAGCACCCACACCCGCAGTAACACCTACAGCAACGCCTGCACCTTTAATAAAGGCACGTCTTTGAGAACCCTGTGACATCATAATCCTTTCTTGCATCAAAAACATCCCAATAAACAAAGAGAGTTTTTTCTTGTTGATTTGCTGAACGAATTATAAGTCTAGTTAATATTTGTAAAAATAGTGTAAAGAGCTTGAGGCTTTAAAGGCTCTCAAAGTCTTAGCTGTCTGAAGTAGTGTTAATGTTTTTATCCATCATAGATTTGGGGAACATGTAGCAAAAAGAGGTCTGCACATTGCGTTTCGATTGTACATCGATTTCGATATGATAATCTTCACAAATGGTTCTGACAATATCAAGTCCGATACCGAATCCCGTTTTGTGATCTTTCTCTCTGTAGTAGCGGTTAAAAACTTCCTGAGGGTTCTCTATACCATTACCATAATCAATAAAACAAAGCTCCACAGCATCATTATCGCATCTTTTAATCTCTATATCTATCGTATCATGCTTATTGGAAAACTTTATTGAGTTGGATAGATTGTTATCAACCACACGCTTCAGTTTCGTAGGATTCATGAGAATCTGCGTTGTCGTCGAACTCTTAAAATTAAGTTTTATATCTTTAAGTTCTGCAATAAGTTCAAAATAGTCTACCCTTTCTTGGATAAAAGCTTCAAGGTGTATCGGCTCATCAGGGTATTCGATACGGTCTTGTTTGATTAAATAATCCATATCGTTATAGATAGTAGATAAAGCTTTAGTTGCTGATTTGATACGGTTAAAATATTTATTTTTTCCATATTTTGCATCAAAAAGATCAATATTAACATTAATAATACTCAGTGGCGTATTGATCTCATGCATCGAATCTTTGATAAACATATCAAGTTTCTCATTAACCCGCTTAAAAGGACGAGAAAAACTTTTGAGGAAGTAAAAAGATAGCAATAAAATCAAACTCACAATACCAAAAGCCAAAAGGCTTCCATCTAACATAATAGAGGCATACGATATGCGTGTCATGCTAATCAGATAGCTTGCCCCAAAATATTTTTGAGACGGTAAGGCAGTAATAAGATAACGGTTACCTTCATTGTCTTGGTGATATCCGGGCGAATAGATATGAACAGGCTGCTCTATTTGCGTATAGATAGTTTGATAATTCTGTGTATACAAACCTGACTTATAGGTACTAAATGTAGGAAACCTGAATGTCTTCTCTTTGGTATATCCAAAATCATTCATGGCATCAATGATACGTGATTGCACACCCTTAAGTTCAATTTCCGTCTTGATCTCCTGAACATGGAACTTGTGATCCATATAGACATAAAGCGGCGAGATCAGAATAATGGCAACAATGATCGTATATAAAAAGCTGTACCGTCTGACAAATCTAAACTCATCAACAATCAAGACAATACCCTATACCACGACGGTTTTTGATGATATCTTTAGGCAACTTTCGACGTAGACTGTTGATCTGTACCCTGACATTGGCAGGGTCTACTTCACCATCCCAGATACGATCATTAAGCATCTCAAGTGAAACCACCTGACTGCGATTCATAATAAAAAGGTTAATCATATCACTCTCCGTCTTACTCAAATTAATCTTTTCAGAATGATAATACAGCGTATAATTAACGGTATCATAGCTGTAATCATCATCCACTTTGATCACGGTCTCTAAAGCATTAAAACAGTTCTTTTTGAGTGCCTGCTGAATACGAAGTTTCAGTTCAATCAGATCAAACGGCTTTTTAATATAATCACAACACCCTGTATCATAGCCTTGCAGCATAGCATCTGAACTTGACATCGAGGTAACAAAAATCGTAGGAATATTCAGATTCTCTTTTTGCAGTTCCGCTAAAAGCGAAAAGCCATCCCATTCACCCGGGACATTAACATCAAAAAGAAGCAGATCATAACTGCGGCTAAAAACAGCATCAAATGCATCATCACTGTTTTCAAAACTGTCAACACGATATCCGATACCCTCTAGGTACTCCTCGATACTCTCTTTTAAGGTGATCTCATCTTCTAATAAAAGTATTTTCATTCTATCTTTCCTCGAATCTGTGCATGCGTATCTATCTCTAAAAGCAGAGATATCAACTCCTCTTTAGAGTACTCTTCAAGCCGCTTTTGCAACGCTTTAAGCACTTCAGGCCTATCTTCAGGATGGACACTATCTTTTAAACGTAACAGATCTTTATCCTGAACATCTTTATAAAGCCCCTTAGGGGTAATACGATCTTTAACTGCATAATAAAGATCCTTTCTAGCATAGGTGAAAAGTGTTTCCAACTCCTCTTCAAATGCCTTAAAGATATCCATCTTCTTTTTAGAAAGAGCCAGGATAAAACTTCCAATCCTCATACCCTCCCCATTATTAATGACTTGGGAAAAGTAGACATGCTGCGGTCCTTGATGAACCCCTTCATCCCGTAAACGAGACAGCCCCAACTTTCTTAAGTGCTTCACATGATGGATATTGGCACCCTCATTGGCAACGATGCAGTCATCAATACGATCATAATCTCGCAACAAGACCGATTGATCCTCAAACTTCTCTTCAAGCAGTACAATAAGGTCGATCTCATACGGTTTAAAAAATTTATCCAAGCCGTCAAAAAGTTTAATCACCTCAACAAAACCGATCACTTTATCTTCAGCGATAATCGGAATGGTAGCAATCAGTACCAGACGTCGTGCCGCTTCAAAAGAGACTCTGGGTTTACGGTTTTTTTCGATAATCAAAAGGTCAGGTCGATACTGCTCCAAAGGAAGCCCTGATACAGAGTTATCCCAACTACGGGCAAAGATGATAAAATCTTCGGAAAGAATCTGCGTACGTACTTGAGTCCCGCTAAAGGCATTCAGTGTTTCCATATATTGCTGGATGATTTTAAAGGCCTTCTCACTATCATCATTTTTAATGGATGCCTGCAGGCTCTCATTTTGTGCCAAAGCCAAAGCAAAAGCAAAAGCCTCCGATTTTTCACGTTCAAGCTGCTTATTGAGTAGATTGATCAAAACATTATCCACCCTCTTTATAAAGAGCTCCTCACTCTTTGCATTAAAAACAATAATAGCCACTACAAGCACAACTAAAAGTAATAACAGATACTTTTGATACAGCTTCATCAATGACCCCTCTACTTAAATACCAAATTGTACTCTCATTATGCTCTATAGTAACTGTATAGTTTCACTTAACTATGACATCAAATGTACACCATGCCTACCATTAATTATATTTTCTCTAAACAATGTAAAAAAAATGTAAAATCAGACCACGCACTTTCATCTAAAAACAAGTTTTATCTAATTACAATGAACCTATCACTAAAGGTTTTTTTATGTATGACATTATCTATATTGGCGGTGGACTTAATTATGCAGGAGCCATCGTGGCAAGCCGTGCAGGTAAAAAAGTAGCCCTTATCCAAGAGGATCTCAAACATCTTGGCGGTTCTTGCCTGCATCAAGGCTGTATCCCTTCAAAAATGTTTCTGCACTACTCCCATCTTGTTTATGAAAGTAAGGACCCTATTTTAAAGGGCCAAACAACCCTTGATATGGCTTTGCTTGTTCAAAAGAAGAACAAACTTTTGCAAAGTGCTGCCAAAGCTGTTACCAAACAGTGCAGTGACTTTGAGCTCATTGAAGGCAAAGCGGAACTTACGGCTCCTTATGAAGTCACCGTAAATGGGACGACACTCAAAGCTTCTGCTATCGTCATAGGTACAGGGTCACGCCCTTTTATACCAGAGGGTATCCACTATGATGGCAAAAACATCATCACAAGCAACGAAGTACTGATGCTAAATTATTTGCCCAAAGAGATCGCTATTTACGGAGATGGAGCCATCGGACTGGAGATGGCCTCCTTTTTTGCTACAGCAGGATCACAGGTCACACTCATTTATCGACACCAAACCATCCAACCCCACGCCCATGAAACCATCCAAGAAGGCCTTATCAATCAGCTCGATGCCCTAGGCATCAAGCGACTTCCCCAAAAAGATATCCAAACAGCCAAGCACGAAGACAACGGTGTCAAAATCACCTACAGTGATGGAGAAACACAAAGCGTTCCTCTACTTTTAGTAGCTGTTGGTCGCTTGCCAAACAAAGAGGTTGTAGCCTGTAAAGGCATAGAGGTACAAAGGGGTATCGTGACCAATGAAAGGTACGAGACAACCCTTAAAAATCACTATGCTATAGGTGACTGCAACGGCAAAGTGCAACTAGCCCATGCAGCCAGAGCCCAAGCTCTCAATGTCACCCAAACCATTTTAGGCGAACAACCTGACATCATCAATCTCGATCACATTGTCAAATTTATCCATACCCTCCCCATGAGCTACGCCCTGGTAGGTAAAACAGCGTCACAGCTACAAAAAGAGGGCATTGAGTTTAAACAAAGCCTTGTGACACTCAATCAATTCACCTATTCAGCTTACAATCATGCCCGTAAAGGGGTCATGATTACCTATGCTGATACTAAAGGAAAGATTTTGGGTGCCGAGATCTTGGCACCCAATGCAGAAGAGCTTATCGCATCGGTCGCCATCTCATTAGCGGGAGAGCTTCATGTCAAACAAGCAGCCTCTACGATTTTAGCCCACCCTACTTTTAGTGAAGCTCTCGAACGCACCTTTTATAAGATGCACTAAGATCTAAGCTCTCACAAAATATCTAGGATAACAGACCTAGATACCAAGCACCGTGATATTCTCATCCACATTAAGTGTAACCGTAGGATCGGTCTCAACAGCTTTAATATTTTCGTAGATATCAAATCCATCTTCATTACCTGTTTTAACCCACTCAGCATCACCTCCGGCTGAATTCAATGTCACCGTATCATCAGCTTCACCTGTAATGGTTAACGTATTATTCGTATCCGTCACAGTAAGGACATCCAGAACGCTAAGAGCAATATCATGCTGACCATTCACAGAAAGGTTGATATTTTCAATACTTTGAACCATACCATCTTTCAGGACATCCATATTGATACCATCACCCAGACTTAGTACCAGACTGTCAGCACCCAGACCACCGTCAATCGTATCAGAGATATCATAGACGATAACATCATCTCCGGCTCCGGCATCGATGGTATCAGCTCCTGCACCACCATCGATTGTATCTTCTCCAGCTCCACCACTTATCGTGTCGTCTCCTGAACCTGCATCAATCATATCCGCAGC
>JBFHUP010000002.1:0-16938 GCA_041589975.1 Sulfurimonadaceae bacterium
CAAACCTTTTGACAGCAAGATCATGGAGGATCTGCACACTTGGTATAAAAAGCTTCTGGACCAACATCCTGTTGCGAAACAGTATTTGATGGATCGCGGTGTTTATGAAAGCAGCATCGAGAAATTCGGTATCGCTTATGCTCCGGCCTCAGCCCAAACTTTGCAATTTTTATCCTCGATTCACGCCAATATGAATCAGGCCGTAGATCTGGGGGTCGTAGGATTTGATTCAGGGCGTTATTTTGCCCGTTTTATTGAACGTATTATGTTTCCTATTCACTCCCAAAGCGGTAAGCTGGTCGGTTTTGGCGGGCGTACCATTACAGGTCATCAGGCTAAGTATGTCAATTCTCCCCAGACAAAGATCTTTAATAAATCAAAGATTTTGTATGCTTACAATCATGCCAGAGACAGTATCTATAAACAAAGACAGATGATCGTCACAGAAGGGTATTTGGATGTGGTGATGCTGCATCAGGCAGGATTTACCAATGCTGTAGCGACTTTGGGTACGGCTTTAACCACAGAACATATCCCGCTGCTTAGAAAAAGTGACGCCAAGGTTGTTATGGCCTATGACGGAGACCAGGCAGGGCTTAATGCTGCGATGAAAGCAGCTAAGATGCTTAGTGCTGCAGGCATTGACGGCGGTGTTGTGATCTTTGGACAGGGTATGGACCCTGCAGATATGGTTAAAAATGATGAGGTCGCCAAACTCAAACAGATGTTCAGCCACCCCAAACCGCTTCCTAACTTTATTTTGGAGGTTATCAGCAGCAGTTACAACCTGCAAGATCCCAAAGATAAAGAGCGGGCCATGCATGAAGCCGTCGCTTACCTTAAAACACTCTCGCCGATTTTACAAGAGGAGTATAAAGGGATGCTGGCTGCCTTGTTAAATGTTTCCCAGGGTGTTATTCGTCTTAAACCCAGTGATCCCAAGCGGGAGACACAAGTCACTCAAGATCAGATGCGAAAAAACGCTGTTGAACTCTCGATGCTTAAAACATTGATTGAAAATCCTCATATCATTGACAGTGTTGCCGACTATTTGGATAGCTCCATGTTTGAACAATTTTCTGCCGAGTATAACTTGGTTTTGGCTTCAGAGTTTGATCATCCGATTCTTGAAAATATCGCCTTGGATGATAGCATTCATACTATTACGGCCGAGAATCTAAGAAGCGAGATGCTTCTGTTTTTAAAAGCCTATTATAAACGGCAGTTTCAATTTTTAAAGATGGATCAGAGTAAACCCTATGATGAACGGGCTTCAAGTCTCAGAGCTTGTAAAAATAAGATGGATCAGCTTGATGCTGGAAAGCTGGTGTAGATGAGAGACACTTTAGGCTCTTTTGGGAAAGTGAGAATGAGATAAGATGATACAGTTTTCCCTGTTACGTCCCGTTGTGATTATGGTTGGGATTTTATTAATCGTAATCTTTGGATTGATATCGCTGTCACGCTTACCGCAACAACTCACCCCCAATGTCATCGAACCGGAAATTGCGGTCAATACACTATGGCCGGGAGCCAGTCCCAAAGAGATTGAGTCCGAAATTATTGTACCGCAGGAACTGGTTTTAAAAAACACACCGGGGTTGCTTAAGTATGAATCCAAATCAGAAGATAATACCGGTTCGGTGACCCTGACATTTAAAATCGGAACCGATATCAACAAAGCGATGTTGGATGTCTCTAACCGACTTAATGAGGTAGAACGTTATCCTTTAAATGTGCAAAAACCGGTTATAAAATCTACAGGTGAAAGTGCGTCGCCTGTCATATGGACGATGTTACAAACCCTTAAAGGCAATGATCGGGATGTCGACACCTATAAATCCTACCTCGATGAGGAGATCAAACCTCACTTTGAAAGAATCAACGGCGTCGCAGAACTTTTTATGCGTTCCGGTACGGTTGATGAACTTCAAATTATTTTGGATACACAAAAGATAGCAGCCTATGCCTTGACTATTGACCAAATCATCTCAACAATCCAGCAAAACAGTGCAGATATTTCGGCCGGTAGTTTGGATGTGGGGAGACGCTCTTATCGGATTCGCACGACAGCAGAGTATAAGAGTATAGGTGATGCTGCAAATATCGTGCTGTTATCTGATCAAGGCAAAGAGGTTAAGCTTGGTGATGTAGCTAAGATAACATTTGCTCATGCCAAGAAAAATTCGGTGTCGATGGTAGATGGCGTTCAGGGTCTTATTGTGGGTTTTAAGCCTACCAATGATGCCAATATCGTTACACTGACCAATGAGGTTGAGGCTGTCATTCAAAAGCTTAATGCCCATGATCTTAAAAACAGAGGGCTAAAGATCCGATGGCTGGCTGATAAAAGAGGTTATATTCAAGGTTCGATAGATCTGGTACAGCAAAATATTTTGATTGGGGGTATCTTAGCTGTTATTGTCTTAATGCTCTTTTTACGCTCACTCTCATCGACGGCTGTTGTAGCATTGGCTATTCCTATTAGTATCATTGCCACCTTTATCATTTTAGACCTTTTGGGCCGATCACTGAATACCATCTCCTTAGCCGGCATCTCATTTTCGGTGGGTATGCTGGTTGATTCTGCGATTGTGGTGTTGGAAAATATCGATCGTCACAAGAAGATGGGCAAGGCCTATTTTCTGGCTGCTTTTGATGGGACCCGTGAAGTATGGGGTGCACTCATAGCCTCAGCATTGACAACAGTCGCAGTCTTTTTGCCTATCATCTTTTTGGACAACGAAGCGGGACAGCTTTTTAAAGATATCGCTATTGCAGTTACTGCAGCTGTGAGCTTCTCTTTGTTTGTTTCCATCTCAGTGATCCCGATGTTGTGGATGCAGTTGATGCGTTTGGCCAAACATGAGACCCATCTGCATAAAGAGCATGATGCCTTGCAGCGTTTTGGAACCAAAAGCAGTGATTTTATCATGAAATGGGTACGTAAAGCTTTGGTCTCGACACGAAGCCGTATCATGACGGTTGCTTTGCTTGTGGTCGCTGCTTTGGGTGTTACGGTACTGCTTTTGCCAAAGATGGAGTATCTTCCTTTAGGAAATCGCAACTTGATCTTTAATATTATGATTCCTCCTCCGGGCCTATCGTATGAGACCAAAAAGGAGATAGGCAAAGAGATTTGGCAGAAATTAGAGCCTTACAGCAAAAGTTCCAAGGATGGTTTTCCTCAAATTGATAGGGTTTTTTATGTGGCCGGAGGCAGTTTTATGCTTTTTGGCGTTGTTGCGGTAGATGAGAGCAAGGCCTCGGATCTCATCCCTTTGGTGCAACCTGTAGCTAACAGTTTTGCCGGCATCTTTGGCATATCCAAGCAAGCGTCTGTTTTTGCCAGAGGTTTAGGAAAAGGTCGTGTTATTGAGGTTGACATAAGCGGAGCAGCTCTTGACGTTTTGACGCAAAATGCCGCCATAGTGATGCAAGAGCTTAAGCGGGCTTTTAAAAAGGTGCAGATCCGTCCGATCCCCTCTATCGAACGATCTTTTCCTGAAGTTCAGATTATTCCCGACCGTACGCAATTGGCCGCCTTAGGTATGAATGTCCGATCTTTAGGCATCATTGCAGATGTCTTAATGGATGGACGTAAGATAGGTGAGTTTAAGCAGGAGGGTAAGCCGAACATCGATCTCATACTCAAAGCGGATCAAAAAGATATTCAGACACCTGAAGATATCTATCACGCCATGATAGCAACCCCTTTGGGGAGTCTGGTCAGTTTTAATTCGGTAAGTGAGCTGAAACATACAACCGGTATGAGTGAGATTCGGCACTTAAATGGCAGACGTACCATTACGCTTCAAGTTTCACCGCCAAAAACGATCACTATTGAAGAGAGTATCGAGCTGATTCATCGCGAGATAAACAGTTTGCGTAGCAGTGGAAAATTGACAGGTGTACGGATCGCTTTAACCGGAACAGCCGATAAGTTGGTACAGACTATCGGTGATCTGAAGTGGAATCTGCTACTGGCAGTTTTGATTGTCTATCTGCTCATGAGTGCTTTGTTTGGTAACTTTTTGTATCCGCTGATCATTATGGTCACGTTGCCTTTAGCTGCAGCAGGGGGATTTATGGGGTTGAGTCTGACCAATACTTTTATTAATGCCCAGCCTTTGGATATTTTGACTATGCTGGGCTTTATTATTTTAATAGGTATCGTTGTTAATAATGCGATCTTAATCGTCTATCAAAGCCTTAACAATGTCAGGGTTGAAGGTATGCAGCATTTTGATGCGGTGGTCGATGCCACGCACTCGCGTCTTCGTCCCATCTTTATGTCTACATTGACCTCACTGTTTGGTATGTTGCCGCTTATTTTAGCTCCGGGTCCCGGAGCCGAGTTTTATCGCGGTTTGGGTTCGGTCATCATCGGGGGGCTTTCGGTCTCTACCCTCTTTACGCTTTTTGTGATTCCTGCTCTTTTGATGTTTGTTATAGGGTTTGAAAAGGTGGCAAGCCATCACAAAGAGCAGCTGTAACAAAGCAGCCTTTTTGTTTAAAACTCTTTAATCCGCTGCATCTTTGAGATCCGCAAGATGACTTAGCCATGCTTTGTGCATGAGTTGTAAAAATGCCAAAGGGGTGTAAAAACCTCGTCCTCTGTAAAAAGACTCATCCTCTTTAGGGTCGATAAAATAGATGACCGGTGCTAAAGAGCAGCGATAAAGGGTGGGAATAGGATCATGGTCACTGTTTAAAATCAGGGGAAGATAGTGTTGATTGATTGTATGTTGAACATCAGGATCTAGAAGTGTTTTTCGGGCCAGTTTATGGCACCATCTGCAGCTATCCTTAACGACAAGCAAGATCAGCAGTTTATCTTCTTTGAGAGCTTTGTGACGTGCCTGTTTGTAGTTCGTCTGATAGTTTAACACGCTGTATTCAGATGCCAAACTCAATGAGAGGGTAAAAAGCAGAGAAAGGATTTTCATGAAGAAGTATAACACACCGGACAAAGCCCGGATGATGATTGACCCTATGTCAATGTAACATAGGATATGAGAAGCTCTATTATGCTTGCTTGGTTGTCACTTTTACAGATTTAGTCTCGGTTTTAGCCGATCCACATTTACCTGCACCACATTTACCACCGGCACATCCACTCATAGTCATAGCACCTACAGCCAGAGCTGAACCTAAAACGATTTTCGCAACATTTTTTTTCTTAGACATGATGTCTCCTTTATTTTGTTCATGACTATTGTAGCTCTAAAACTTTTTGAGGTATGTGACTGTGGTTACGTTAAAAAGTCTTATCTACTTTTTTTGACTGTATAAGCATTAAAATGTAACAGCAACAAAGGCTTTTGGAGCGTATAGCATCATTATCTTACTTTATAAATAAGTTTTTCAAATAAAATGAAAAAATAGTGTGATAGATTAAAGTTACTATAATCTCTTGTATAAAGTGTAAAATGCGTTATAATGTCTGTGATGAAAGATGAGGTTTGAGTTCATCTTTGGAAATATTTCGTTAGACACTTATGGTTATTCCACATTTTCTGCCGTACTATCCCAATAAATTGACTCTCTGATTTTGATTCCACTTAATAGTGACTATATACAATAAGGCTGTACAATGGCAGATTTAAAAAATGGAACCGTAAAATGGTTTAATGATGAAAAAGGTTTTGGATTTATCCAGCCTGATGATGGTGGTGCTGATATTTTTGTTCACTTTCGACAAGTTAACAGATCAGGACAGGGACGTGTCTCTTTGTCAGACGGACAACAAGTAACTTATGAAATTGGTGAAGGTCAAAAAGGACCTCAGGCTGAGAACGTAACGCCACTTTAATCGAGATGACAGCAGGTCTTGGCCTGTTGTTATTCTTTATCTTACACTTCTTACTTTTACACTTTTTAGCTTATAATACGAAACTACTTTAGCTAAGGTGAATATGAAACTGACACAACAACAGATCGATGATTTTAATCAGAACGGATTTTTACATTTACCCCAATTTGCCTCTCATGATATGTGTGATGAGATTCGGAAACTTGCTTTAAAACATTTAGATGGCAAGATTGCTCCGATTGAGAGTGAAGAGGAGTATTTGCAAAAGGATGTTGATCGTAAAACGGTCAGACGTCTGCGTCAAGTTTATGACAGAGAACCGCTATTTGCACAGTGGATGACCAATCAAGATATGCGTCCTATTATTAAACAGCTCTTAGGTGAAGATCCGGTGTTGTTGTTAGCTCATCATAACTCTATTATGACCAAACTGCCTAAAATTAGTTCGGTTACATCTTGGCATCAAGATATACGCTACTGGCACTATGAAAATGATAACCTTTTAAGTGTCTGGTTGAGTTTGGGCGATGAGTTTTTGGAAAATGGCCTTTTGGAGTTTATTCCGGGCAGTCATAAGATGAAGTTTAGCAGTGATCAGTTTGATGCATCTTTGAGTTTTCGGTCAGATCTCAAACAGAATCAGGAGCTCATTAAAAGACGGGTGCACCACAAACTTCATAAAGGTGATGTGGTGCTGTTTCATGCCAAGACTTTGCATTATGCCCATGCTAACAGTACTGATGATACCAAACTCTCTTTTGTCTATTCGCTTAGAGGCAAATCCAATAAACCGATTCCAAACAGCCGCAGTGATTATAAAGAGGTTATACTTTAAGAGCCTTAGATTAGATGAGGCTTTGAGGATTGATGGCGGACTTTTTTAAGTACTTTTTTGGTGTAGAGATAAAGAAATGCTGCTGAACACCAAACAATGGCTGTAATCCCCCACCATAAGCTATCAACTGGCATGGCGAGTGTGGTAAAAAGGGTAAAGAGTATCAGCGGTAGGATGATTTGTCTGGCCAGACTGATATAAAGCAGCATGGAAGGCTTTTCGATACCTTGCAGTACTGAGAGATAGGTAAAGATTAAAACATAGCCAAAGAGTGCCAATGCTGCGATTTGGGTATAGATGATCCCCTCTTTGATAACATGAGTATCATCACTAAAGAGTGAGACAAGAAAGGGAGCTTCAAAGGAAAGAAGCAGCATTCCGATAAGTGAGAGGATAGCGGCATAAGCTACAGCGACTTCAATGGTTTTATCAATTCTATCAAACGCTTTAGCTCCGTGGTTTTGAGCAACCAGTGCCAAAACTGAGATGCTGATACCTAAGGCTGGCATTAAAGCGATTTGTTCGACACGCATGCCGATACCCATGCCTGCAACCACGTCTTTACCGTAAAATGCCGCAAAATAAGTGACGATAAAGATACCAGTAGACATTAATAGCAGATTGACGGTAGGGGGAATACCCTGTTTGATCAGTTCTGTGACAATAGAACGTCTATAAGTAAAGATAGGCATCTCTTGAAGTAGAACAGATTTTTTAAGTTTATAGCCCAGATAAAACATACTCATGGCTTCCGTTACCGCTGTAGAAAAAGCGATCCCTCTGACACCTAAAGGTTCTAGGCCCCATCCCCCGTATACAAACCAGTAATCTAAAAGGATATTGAGAAAAAAGGCTACGATCAAGATGTTTCTAAACGATTTCAGATCACCAATGGCTGTGAGCATGGCATTAAGAAAGTAGGAGAAGATGAAAAAGAGACTGGCCCATAATAGGGTGAGGATATACTCTAAAGAGACGTCTAGATAAGCTCCCGAGGCTCCAAGCTTCTGCATTAAATAGGGGGCAATAAAAACGCCAATTAACGTCAAGGTACAAGATAAAAAAGCCCCTACAATGAAAGCATGCCAAACGACCTGCTTGGCACGGGTGTGATTACCTGAACCTAAGGCGTTGCCTACCACAGCCGTTACCGCCTCAGACATTCCTGCCCCGATGGAGATGATCATAAAAAATATGGGAAAGGTTAAGGAAAGTGCAGCTAAGGCATCCGTAGAGACTTTACCGGCAAAATAGGTATCCGTCACATTAAACATGGTGTGAAAGAAAAAACCTGTAGCAGCGGGAATGGCCAGTTGTCTGAGATGTTTGGCAATAGAGCCTTGGGTAAGATCGCTTGTCACAAAGTAGCCTTAGTTATTAAGTAGGGGCAAGGCGATGGTAAAGGTGGTTGTGTCATTTTTGGTCTCAACAAAAAGTTTACCATCATGGTGCTCTTCTATAATGGTTTTAGACATGTACAGTCCCAAACCCGTTCCATTATGTGCCTTTGTGGAGAAGTAGGGCTGAAATATCTTTTTGATAATGTCATCGGGGATGCCCCCGGCATTATCTTTGATGGAAATAGTAGCATATTTTTCATCTTTGGCAGTTGCAATGGCGATAAAAGCACCATCAACTTTTTTACGCTCAAACTCATCCATGGCATTTTTAAGAATATTAACCAAGACTTGGGTCATCTCATTTTCATACAGTTCCAAGGTACAGTGTAGTTCACACATATTTAAGAGTTCGACATCACTTCCTTTAAGAAGCGGCACGATAAAAAAGAGACTCTGTTCTACCAGATCCATAATATCCAGGATCTTTTTCTTTTTGTCAGGTTTAAAGAAGTTGCTGAAATCGGTAATGGTTTGGGATAAAAAATTGACCGTTTCATCGATCTTATCAACACGCTGCATCACTTTACTTTGCTCGAAAGTGTCTAGACCATTTTCCAAATGGGTTTGGGCCAGTAAGGAGCTGATGACGGCCAAGGGTTGACGCCACTGGTGGGCGATCATGGAGATCATTTCACCCATGGCGGCATGCTGGGATTGATGTAAGAGTTGGCTTTGTTTCTCTTCTAAAAGAATTTGTGAGGTGACATTTTCCAGGATATAGATGGTCTCTTGATTGGGCGTACACTCTTGAGAGACGATACGGTAAAAGATCTCCTCACCTTGACTGTAAAAATCATCTAAGATATAGATATCACTGTTGTCATGCAGTTTGCGTTCCGGATCAAGGTGAAAGGCATCTTCCATCGTGACACAGTTTAAGTGGGGGTCAAGGTTGAAGTAGCCGATGGCACTGCTAAAACTAATGATGCAGTTATCTTTGACTTTAATCATAGGAACATAGGCATCTATGATAGATTTTTCATGTTCTAAAGAGGCATTAAGCTCTTTGATCTCATCAAGGATGCGTCGCAGATGAAAGTTGGTATCCAGGTTATGGGTTTGATCGGTGATAAAAAGTATGGCATAGTTCTCATGCAGTGGTACGATGGAGATATTTTGCTGCATAAACTCAAAATGGGTATTACCGAAGTTTTCTATAGGTATTTCAAAGAGATAATGACTTGATGCTGCATTGTAAAAAGTGGGGGCATCGAGTGTCAGGGCTGTTTTGATTTGCCTTTTGAGTGTTTCAATAGGTATTTCGGGAAAGTGGGTGTTGATGGGTTGACCACAGATGTAAGTGTGCTTAATATGTGTTTGAATCTCAAGCCAGTGATTCCAATAATGAACGATGAGCTCCTCATCCAAAATAATTATACCGCTGTTAAAACTGTTAAGATAGGGTTCTAGAGTTTTAAAGTTAATCATGAGATCTCATCTTGCATATCGGCTAGGGAGTCATGAATCCAGCGGATAGAATCATCTTTGGTTAAAACGGCCACTTCAAAAGTGAGTTGTTCCTCTTCAAATTCAAAAACAGTAGGTATCACGATAACCTGGGTGTAGCTTTCAGAGATGATACGAAGCCGTTCACACAGATGTGAACTCTCATCGATAGAGGGGATGGCAAAAATCACTTCGGTTCCCATCTCTAAAGCCAGACGTCGTATAAGGGTCCCGCTAAGGATGTTGATCAGCTCCAAAAGCATCTCATGATCACTGATAACTTGTAGATCATCTTCCTTGAGAGCTTGGATGATCTTATGTATATTGGATGCTTGGGTAAAAAGCATACTTTCACCGCCAAAGGTACCGTTAAAGGGTTGTTTGGCAAAAAAATGTGTCTGAGAACAGTGTTCTTGCAAAAAGCCTTTAAGCTGTGTAGAGCTGTAAATCGTAAAATTGGGAATAGTCAATCCGATAAAGCCATCAAGAAAATTAGCTAGAGCAGTGCTAGCATGAGCATAGGCAAAACTTAAGCGTTGCAAAAGAAGATCTTTGTGCTCTTGTTCAAAGATGATATGCTCAGACATGTGAAGACTTTATAAGAGATCTGTTCATAAAAGATGACCATGTGTAGAAAAGATGTATGGTGATGCAGGAAAACGATCGCCGGATAGGAGCACCATGGAAAGCCTTATAAACGTGATTGGAATAAGAATAACTTAACTATGGTTAAAAGGAATTAAAATCTGCTCATCAGCTCTTTTGGGCAGGGAGATTTATGACTCTAGTAGTATGGATGACAAGTGGTAACCGCTGTTTGGGGTGTTGATGATAATGCCATCGGGTATCTTTTTACGCAACCGTTTAATAAGACTCTTAATAGTGTCTTGAGAAAAATGTTTATCAGGGTCATCATAATAGAGATAGTCAAAGATTTCGATGCTTGAAAACTTCTGATCTTTATGTCTGATTAAAAGTTCTAAAAGGAGCCGTTCTTTTTCTGTTAATTTAATCACTGAGTTGGCATAGGAGAGTGTCTTAAGCTCTTTATCCCACTTTGTTTCATATCCAAGGTTAATGTAGCGAAAGCGTTTGCGTTCTTGTAATAGCTCTGCACAGACATCATACAAGATATTGCAAATCTCATCGACGACAAAAGGTTTAGGTAAAAAACCGTCAACACCGAGATTAATCAAGTCAATAAGATGTTTTCTGTCATCATGGGCGGAGATGACAATAATTTTTTGTTTGGGGTTATGTTTAAAAAGTTCGCGGCTGAGTTCAATACCATTTTTCTTAGGCATGCGGATATCTGTAATGATGATATCGAAATGCTTCTGGTAGGTGCTGTAGTGATTGTGATACTTTTCTAGGGCATCCTCGCCATTTTTTGCCAAGGCAACGGAGTCAAAAAAGTTTACCAGAAACTCTTTGATGGAGTTACTTAGGGGTTCATCATCTTCAACCAATAATACAGAGTAGGGGGTAGAAATCTTTTTAAGTTCCTTAGCAAATGTCATAAAGGGCTACTCCTGTTTTGACAGTCTATATAATAACTATAACAAAAAAATTCTCTTTCTTACGCATAAAATTGATTAAAAAGCCGTATTTAGGGATGTAGTGTGAAAGTGGTGATCACGATTGGACTTGAACCAACGACCACTACAATGTCAATGTAGTGCTCTACCAACTGAGCTACGCGATCACAATGTTGAAGTGCGAAATTTTAACCACTTCTTACTTAGCTTTATCTTTAGCAGCTTTTTTGTTGCGTCGACTTTCTAAAAAAGCCAGAATCAAGATCCAGACAACGGCGATATCAATGATCACATCAGCAAAGTTAAATACGGCAAAATTAAAGCCGTAGTGCCAAAAGACATAATCAACCACACCTTCGTGCATAAAACGATCAGCGACATTGGAGATACCTGCTCCTAAAAACATCCCGATAGGCAGGGCATAATCGTAGGGTTTGGTGATATAGACATAGATCATGATACCCACTAATAAAGCGATCTGAATATATTTCAGATAATCCTCCAAAAAGGCAAACATCGAAAAAGCAACGCCACGGTTGTAAGTTAAGATCAGATCGATATAGTCACTTCGCATCGCAAAATCTTCACCCATAAGGGCGTAGCCGTCGATGAAGTAAAATTTGATATTTTGATCAATGATGATAACAGTGATAAAGGCTAAGAAACCTGCATAGATATTGCGGTTCATTAGGCCAGTCGTTTTTTGAAAAAATCAACAAGTTGCTCCATCTGTTCATCGATGATCTTGTTATCTTTTCCTTCAAGCAGCAGACGCAGTTTATTTTCCGTCCCTGAATAACGAATGAGCTGACGTAAGCCTTTTTTTTCAATGGATGCAATAAGCTTATCTAAGCCCTCGATCTCAGAAAGCGGCGGTTTACTGCCGACATGCAGGTTAACCAGTTTTTGCGGATAAAGCTCAAAAGGGCGTAAAAGTCTGCTTGGCACCTCTTTGTACTCTACAAGCAGGGCTAAGGTCTGCAGTGCAGAAGCCAGACCGTCACCTGTTTTGGCAAAATCATGCATAATGATATGACCGCTTTGCTCACCACCGAAGTTCATGCCGTTGGCATACATCTCTTCTAAAACAAGCTTATCACCGACGCCTGAACGTAACAGATTGAGTTCATTTTTTTTCAAAAACTCCTCAAGACCCAAGTTGCTCATCACGGTTGCGACCATTCCAGCCCCTTTAAGGCAGCCACGGTTTCTCATGTTGACAGCTAAGGCTCCTAACAGTTGGTCGCCATCAACCACATCACCTTTTTCATCCACCACAACCAAACGATCGGCATCACCATCTAGGGCAAACCCGATGTCCGCACGCATCTCTTTAACTTTGGCTTGCAGATCTTTGGTGTGCATGGCCCCACAATTATCATTGATGTTATAGCCATTGGGATTATCATGAATCGTAATCACTTCGGCCCCAAGTTCGGATAAAACGGTAGGTCCGACTTTATATGCTGCACCATTCGCAGTATCAAGCACAATACGTTTGCCTTGAAGGGTCTTGTCTTTTGGAAAAGAGTTTTTCAGCTGAACAATATAACGACCGATCACGTCATCAATACGTTTGGCTGAACCGATCTCTTTGTCCACAACTAAAGCAGCATTGATCTGTTCATCATCATAATAGATCGCTTCGATCGCTTCTTCGATCTCTTGGGAGAATTTATCCCCCTTGGAGTCAAAAAACTTGATCCCGTTGTCGCTGTATTCATTGTGGCTTGCTGAGATCATGATACCGGCATCACATCGCATATTTTCGGTTAAAAAGGCGATGGCGGGTGTCGGCATAGGACCGATCTCGATCACATTGTAACCGACTGATGTCAGACCGCTGACGATGGCATTTTCGATCATATAGCCGCTTTTACGGGTATCTTTTCCCAAAAGAATTTTGTTGGTACGGGCATGTTTTTTAAAATAGATCCCTGCAGCCATAGCCAGACGCATAGCGAGCATCGGTGTGATGAACTTTCCGGCTTTGCCTCGTACGCCGTCAGTTCCAAAAAGTTTTGGGTTTTGTTTCATTATTAATATCTCCTTTAGAAGAAGCAAAGCTACTTCTAAATTCCTCTAACTGTTGCTACGCCTTTGGCGAGAAAACAGGTAGAGAAATAAATAGATTGTTTTTTTGTTATTCTCAATTATTTGCGGGCATTATAGCTAAAAGAGGTTGCTATCACAATACAGATATTTCTTAACATAACTTTAATAATTTTTTGGATATTATTCGGGTTCTATTAAAAATAAAGGAACGGACTTATGGCAAATCATAAATCATCGTTAAAGCGTATCCGTGTAACTAAGGTTAAAACAGAACGCAATCGTTTCTACAGAACTCGTCTTAAAAACATTGTTCGTAATGTAAATGAAGCAATCGAGTCTGGAGATAAGACAGCCGCTGATGCCGCAATGAAAGTTGCAAACCAAGAACTTCACAAATTCGTAAGCAAAGGTTTTTTAAAGAAAAACACTGCTGCACGTAAAGTTAGCCGTTTACAGTTAAAAGTTAACGCAATAGCTTAATATTGGCACTCGATGCTAAAAGAAAAACTACAACCATTTATCGACAGATATAATGAGATCAGCGAGCTTCTCTGCTTGCCTGATGTAAGCTCTGACATCAAACGGATGACAGAGTTATCTAAAGAACAATCCAACCTTGAACCTCTTTTTGAAAAAGCCAAAATGTATGTAGAGACTTTAGACTCTATCGAAGAGAATAAAGAGATGTTGGCTGACCCGGAACTGGGGGAACTCACCAAAGAAGAGTTAAAAGAGCTTGAGGCTTTAGTGCCTGAACTTGAAGATGAGATCAGAGTACTGATGATCCCTAAAGATCCAAATGATGACAGAAATATCTATTTGGAGATGCGTGCAGGAACCGGTGGTGATGAGGCAGCCCTATTTGTGGGTGACCTTTTTAACGCTTATGTCCGTTATGCAGATTTAAAGGGCTGGAAGATTGAGGTGGTTAACACTTCAGAATCAGATGCCGGTGGATACAAAGAGCTTGTTGCCTTGGTCAAAGGTGATCAGGTTTATTCACAGCTTAAATATGAATCGGGTACGCACCGTGTTCAGCGTGTACCAGCAACCGAGTCTCAAGGACGTGTCCATACATCAGCGATTACGGTTGCGATTATGCCGGAAGTTGATGATGTCGAGATTCAGATCAATCCAAGTGACCTTAAGATCGATGTCATGCGTTCTTCAGGTAATGGGGGACAATCGGTTAATACAACGGACTCTGCGGTTAGAATTACCCACTTGCCAACTGGCTTGGTGGTAACCAACCAAGATGGTAAATCTCAGCATAAAAATAAAGATGCTGCAATGAAGGTCCTTAAATCTCGTCTTTATGAGATAGAGATGCAAGAAAAAGAGGCTAAAGAGGGTGCTGAACGTAAGGAACAAGTAGGAACGGGTGACCGTTCGGCTCGTATCCGTACCTATAACTACCCGCAAAACCGTATCACGGATCACCGTATCGGTTTAACGCTTTATCGTTTAAATGAAATTTTGTCTTCCGGTTTGATGAATGAACTTGTGGAACCTGCACAAGCTCATTATCAAGCAGAAGCAATAAAGGCAGCCGGATTATGATCGCTAAAGACTCTATACATGTAACGAATAAAGTTCATATGAATCACACCAATATTTTGATTTACGAAGTCTTGTCAGATCTGAGTAAATATGAAAAATGGTGGCCGGGGGCTAAGTTTACGATGCTGGATGCCAATCGTGTTGAAGTTTCCCCTGCAGGACCCGGTTCTTTTACATGGGATATAGAGTCAACGGTAGAGAATGAAAAGGTTGTCCTCTCTTATGATGGTATCTTTAGCGGACATGGTACCTGGACAATTGACCGTGATGGTGCCATGACCTACTTAAGTTACACCGTCAGTGTTAATATTACTCATGGCTTTTATAAATTTATCAATCGCTTCTTTTCAATCAGAAAAATGCATGAAAAGATGATGACAAAAGTCTTTACACATTTAGATCGTTATCTTAATAACTATCACGCTGAAAGCTAAGCTTTTAGCGTTAAAGTTCTTCATCAAGATCATTATGCTCTTGTTCTATCGCCTCTTTAAGTAAAGAGTATTCACACATTTTATTGTATCGCATAACGCCCTTAAGCATTTTGGCATATTTATCGCCAATGGCAGAGTAAGCTTGCAGATAGTTACTGGCCTCTTTACCCTCAAAGCATTTACCCTCTTTACGTTTAGCATATCGAGCCTCTCTAAACGCAGTATAACGGTAGTGACGGTTAAGGTTAAGCATATAGCTGTCTACAGACTCTTGCAGGGTATCAAAAATGCGGATTTTATACTTTTTGCCTTTAGGGCGACCGGCTGGAATGATACCCCTTTTCCCCCAGGTCCACTCTCCGAAGATATTGTTAGCCAGCTTGGTAAAACGGCTCGTCCCCCAGGCACTTTCAACAGCGGCCTGAGCTAACACTAAGGGTTCGTGGATGATATCAATACGCTTAAGATAGCTGATGAGGCGTTTATCTTTTTTGATTTTGTATTTTTTACTGATCTTTTCCATACGACGTTGCATAAAAGTAGGGATGGTGACACTTCCTTTAAGAGAGAAGTAGAGCTTGACAAAGTCCCGCTCAAGTAAAATCTTTCTTTGGGCTTCCATTATAAGAGGATGGATGATCTCCATAAAAACTTTTTTACGTTTTTTAATATCTTTGATAGCGTAATACTCTTTCGTAAACTCTTGGCCCGTAAACTCCAGACCAAAAACTTTGGCATGCAGTGTTAACGTCGTGAAGGTAAGCAATAATAATAAGTACTTCATCTTACAGTGACCATGTTGTATTAAAAGTATTGGTGACTTTACCTTTGAAGGTAATGGTTTTTGCGTTAAATCCAAGTGTCAAAGTCTCACCGCCTGTTGGAATAACTGTGGTGGCTTCATCGGTCGCTTTGCCTTCTTGAAGGGCCCTGTAGTAACATGCTGCCATGCCTGTACCACAAGCCAAGGTCTCATTTTCAACACCGCGTTCAAAGGTTCGCACCTGAATATGATCTGCATGAACTTTGGCAATATTAACGTTACAGTTATATTTGTGACGAAGTTGGGAGGCCATATCAAGATCAAACTGAGTCGTATCGGCATCAAAAGTTACCAGATGGGGCACCCCTGTATCAATGAGCCACCAGTTGTATCCATATTCGGAGATGTTTTGCTCTTTGATGATAGGCGGGGTAAGTTCACTCTCTACGATATCTTCTGTTACCGTTGCTTTAATCGGTCCGGCAAGGGTTAAGAAGGTCATTGTATGGGGGGCCAAGTGCCGCGTAGCTGCAAAATGGGCACAAGCACGGCTTCCATTACCGCACATCTCGGCAGAACTGCCGTCATCATTGTAAAACTGCCACTCAAAGTCATACTCGTCATGCGGGATACAGACAATCAGTCCATCAGCCCCGATACCGGCATGGCGGTCACATAAGGTTTGGGCCAGTTCGCTACGGTCTGCTTTGATAAAGTCTTGAAAAATCACAAAATCATTGCCTGAAGCATTGTATTTCGCAATATGGTAGGTAAGTGATGACATGATTATCCTAATTTTAGTTTTTTAATCTTTTCTACAAAGAGTTCACACTCTTGCTGGAGATGCTTAAGATCTCCACTGTTATCGATGACAAAATCAGCTCGTGCTTTTTTATCCTCGATATCCATCTGAGCTGCGATACGTTGTTGTGACTCTTCTTCAGAAAGAGCGTTTCTTTTTATCAGTCTTTCTAATTGCACCTCTTTAGGGGTATAAACCACAACGGAAGTTGCAATCTCATAAGCATTAGTCTCAAAAAAGAGCGGAATATCAATAAGGTAGGGAAACTTGAGTTTCTCAAACCTTTGAGA
>JBFHUP010000003.1:0-16913 GCA_041589975.1 Sulfurimonadaceae bacterium
GAAAATAAGACCATAGAGATTCATGAGACTTTAAAAAAGCCATCCATTACTTTTAAAAACACGGGAGATATCTCTGCCGATGATCATGGTGCTGTATCTTTGCAGGTCGGTGAAAACAACATAGCTGAAGAAGATGCCATCGGAATGGGTGTGGATATCAAAGTAAAAGATATCGTTGTCAAAGGAAACATGGGCAGTCACTCTTCTATCACAGCTGACAGTGTTGAGATCAAAGGCAAGACACATAAAACGAGTATGATCAAGGCCAAAGATGCCATTGTAAATATACATTCGGGTACTTTAAGTGCAGATGTAGCTCAGGTAAATCGTGTAGAAATAGGTAAGGTTCTAAGCAAGCTGACTAAGATCCATGATGTTTTTTCAGGCAGCGTGGATAGTGATGAAGTGCATGTTGTTAATGTTCATAAGTTTTCTACGATTACGGCAACAAAAAGTATGTATATTGAAAATATTTTAGGTAATGAAAATGTTTTTAAAATCAGTAGTGTGGGCGGTAAAAAAGATGCCATGGCTTTACAGCATATCAAAAGTGAGGTCCTACTAACTGAGCAAGAGCTCAACCGAGAAATGAATAAATTTGAAGAGATGAAGAAAATCATTCACGAACAGGCAAAGATAGTTGAAACGATAAAAGAGAAAGTGAAGAATTTTAGGAAAAGAAATGCTCCGATTCCTGTAGCCTTTAAAACCAAACAGATTCAGATAAAAGAGTCTATTGCAAATTTCCATAAACAACGTGCCAAGATTGATCGTCTCGAAAAAGATATTGTTGACAAAAAAGATATGATTCAGTCTGTACAAAGCAGTATACTTGATGCATCTATATATATTGGAAATATACATGACACTGCTTCGGAAGATGCTAATTTTGTGGAGTTTCACCTAAGTGAACCCAAACGGGTTCTAAAAACAACGGTTTCCGCTTTTAGCTCTTACTCTTTGGTTATGGAAGATGATCAATTTAAGATAAAAAAATCAAAAGCTATGTAGGTAAACTTTATACATAGAACGACAACGTATTGTATCGGGCTTGATATATCACGATAGTTTTGACTAATGTTAATTTCAATCTGATATAACTATTTGTTCCGGCTTAAAGGAAAATCATGGAGTTAAACACCCATCTTAAAATAGATACCTCACTGAGCGGTAAGGTTATCGAACTTACCGAACAACGATCTGTTGTCAAACTTCAGACCAGTGAACTTATGGCTGCAGATGATGCGGGTCTGGTTCATGGCGGGTTTGTCTTTTCTGCGGCCGATTTTGCGGCGATGGCTGTGGTCAATGAACCCCATGTCGTTTTGGCTAAATCCAACGTCAAGTTTACCGCTCCTGTCAAAGTAGGGCAGAGTGTGATGCTTGAAGCTGTGATACAGCAAAACAGTAACAACAGACAGAAGGTGGAAGTGACGGGCAGGGTGGATGAGTTGAAAGTTTTCAGCGGGGAGTTTTTTACCGCTGTCTTGCCCAAGCATGTTTTAGAGCCATGAAAGATACCAAAACGATAAAAGGTTTACTGTTGCAGGAGTTTTATGCTCTTTTAAAAAGTGTGTAAGGCCTATGGTTATTGCTTTTTTAAGTAGCGTTCACATGCCTGTGTAAAACCATCAAACTTCTGATAGATATCTACTACTTGATTGACAGGGACTAAAAACTTAGGTGGCATAACATGCTTGCCTTCATACCCTAGCAGCAGTCCTGAGGGCTCATGTATGACATCACATGCTTTTAATGCTTCTAATGCTTCAGGCCGCGGGATGATCTCATGAAAGAGATACAGCAGATTATCAATGGGAATATACTGCAGACCCAAAGGCCCTATATAGTTGGGCATATGCTCCTCGACGATAAGCTCCATAGCTCTGATGAGATGCTCTGGCGGTGCCACTTTTCGCTCTTCTCCCTTTTTGACATAGTTAAAATACTCATCAAATGGGTGTAGCGGTAGTGATGCTTTGATCGCAGTGACACGAGGGTCATCCAGACCCAGCCATGCGATACTTTTTAAGACCTCTTTGGCCTCTCTTTTAAGCTCTTCGATCTTATCTTTGAAGCTCTCATCTTTTAGACGCAGACCCGAGATCTCTGCTTTGCCTCCGATGATAAAAGCATAAAATGTCTCTTCGATATCATATGTTTCATCCTTACCTGTTTTAGGATGCTTGAGTATATATTCACCCTCGCTATCAGCTTTAGAAATGATGAGGTAAGGCATATCGATATCGATCTCATGAAAAGGCTCAGTCCAATCTCCATGCCCTTTTTGAAACACACAGACCTCTTTTTTACCATCAAGTAACGTGTCTAATTGATCAAAGTCACTTTCTATGAGATCGCCTAGAGCATTTCTTTCAGCTTTGACCTCTTCAATCTCTTCTTTGAGATTACGGTGGGCAAGCAGCTTTTTAAAGTTTTCCTCATTGGGCAAAGCCAACCGCCCCTTAAAAGGCTCTAATTCTTCATCACTATAATATTTACGATCGAGAATCTTGCCTTCGACAGCAAACTTAGTGATGTACTTAAACTCACGGACACTACCCTCATCCCAGCCAACCCAGACAGCATCTATGACACTTCCGATATGCTTATCGGTGGCTAACTCTTCTGCGACGATAAACAGAGGTTTGACACCGGTAAAGACTGTGGGTTGCATAAATGTTTTTATGAAATCGTCTGTTTTATCTGTATGCAAAGGTTTAAGTTCCCATTTTTAACTTTGAGGTATTTTAGGCTTTTTATTATTAATTGCTTGAATTGTAGGAAGATTACTTTGTGATTTTTAATTGGGTTTTAAAAATGACTCTAAGAAGTTTCTTTATATTGTTAAATAAACCAAGAAGAAAGATCTTCTGGTTCTGTGGTGATCAATTAAGAGTGATCGTGTTTGTGGGAGTGTTTATGACTCTTCTTTTTAGATTTAGCAGCTTCTTTTTTAAAAGAAATGGATGATTTCTTTATCGTTTGTGCTTCGCTTTCATGACAATGGTAATTACTTTTGATGTAATCCATGTGGCAACCATCTTTATCTGCTTTGGCAGAGTGGGCTTATAAGCCTGACACTGCAACGAATGTAACCAATGCAACTTTTATCATCTTATCCCCTTTACTCGTAAAGTGCAGACATACTATCTATTAATACTTTAATATAATATTTAATTATAAAATTAGTTTTACTAAGTATAAGTTTTTGTGAATTTATGTTGCTTGAAGACGTAGGACGTTTTTAGATAGTCGGACGTAAAAACTACCTCTAGAGTATTTTAGAGATAGCTTTAACGGCTTCGAGAGCTTGTGGTGAGTCAGAGTGGATGCATACTGTGTCAGCTTCGATGAGGAAGTTTTGACCATTGATTTGAATGGTGCCGTTTTTAAGTCGGCGAACCTGTCGTACGATATCGTCGATGTTTTCTAAAACAGCACCCAGCTGGTCTCGTGGCATAAGCTCGAGACCTACCGTCATATTGGTATAAGCTCTATCTGCAAAGGCTTCATAAAGTACCGCTATAGAGTGGGCATTACAGGCTTTATGCAGCATAGATCTATGCGGGGTAAGCACCTCTTTAACGCCTACTTTTTTAAACCATACGGCTAAATCTTCTGCGAGCTCGGGACTTCGGTTGGCGTGATTATATAAAGCTCCGTGAAGTTTAACGACTTCCACTTCTCCAAAAGCTTCGATCTGTTCATCTAAAGAAGCCATCAGTTCTTCTCTGGAGATCTGTAACTTTTCTCGTCCGAAGTTCTCTTTGTCAGGGTAGGATAGGTGGGCTGAGATCTTGACACCATGTTTTTTAGCCAGATCTTGATAGTGTTTGATGCTCTCGGCATCCCCAGCATGCCCGCCACAGGCGATGTTGGCGATGTCGATAAGACTCATCAGCTCATCATCGACGTTGTGTCTGGCCCCGCGTTCTCCGATATCACAATTGATTAACATGCGACTCCTTTATACTTGCCGAATTATAACATCTTAGATGATGATTCGCTGCTGAGAGATTTTAGTGCTATAATAAATGATTATGTTGTAAGTTTCGTAAGAGTTAAGTCGTGCCCAGTACAGGGCAGGTAGAGTATCCATCTTGGGGGGGTATTTGTGAATGCATCTAAATCAGATAATCTCGTAGAAGAGCTTTTGGTTTTGATCCATGATCTGGTCAAAGAGATCCATCCCAATTTTAAAAAGATTGTGGTCACTCTAGAGGATCACTTTGAAAGAGATCTGGGGCTGGATAGTCTTTCTAGAGTTGAAATGATCTCTCGTGTCGAGGCTGCTTTTAAAACGACATTTACCCAAAAACTTATGTATGAGGCGGAAACACCTAAAGACCTACTTGAAGCTTTGGCAGGTTCTGATGCCTCACCGCTAATTGAGTCCTTTTTAGAAAAATCCACCTTGGCTTTAGAGGTCAGTGACAAACTCCCCGATCACGCCAAGACGCTTATTGATGTCCTGATGTGGCATGTCAATGAACATGAGAATCGTCCCCACATTCAGCTTTATGAGGATGATGGTACAGGCGAGATGATCACCTATGGACAGCTTAAAGATAGAGCTCTAAGAGTGGCAGGAGGCTTGCAGGAGTTAGGTCTGAAGCCTGCACAAGCGGTGGCCATTATGCTGCCAACCTCGACGGACTATTTTTACAGCTTTTTTGGGATATTGCTTGCTGGCGGTATTCCTGTACCTATTTACCCGCCGGCCAGACCCTCACAACTCGAAGAACATATGCAGCGACATACTAAGATATTAAACAACTGTAAGGCAAGTATTCTTATCACCGTAAAAGAAGCCAAGACGGTAGCTAAGATACTTAAATCTTACGTGCAGAATATCGAACATATCGTGACCGTCGATGAGCTTTTAAGATCGCCTGCTACGAAAGCCTTGCCCGTGGTCAAACCTAGTGATACGGCTTTTATTCAGTACACATCAGGAAGTACAGGTGATCCTAAAGGCGTGGTACTGAGCCATGCTAACTTACTCGCTAATATACGTAGTATGGGTCAAACCGTCAATGCGACATCCAAAGATGTCATGGTAAGCTGGTTGCCGCTTTATCATGATATGGGGTTGATCGGGGCTTGGCTTGCTACGATGTATCATACGACCTTTTTTGTAGTGATGTCACCGATCAGTTTTCTGTCTAAACCTCAGAGGTGGCTGTGGGCGATTCATAAGTATGGAGGTACGATGTCTGCTTCGCCAAATTTTGGTTATGAGTACTGTTTGCACAGGCTCAAAGGTGCCGATCTGACGGGATTGGATCTCAGCAGCTGGAGACTGGCTCTTAATGGGGCTGAGGCAGTCAGTCCCTTGACCATTGATGCATTTACTGATTATTTTAAAGATTATGGCTTTGATCCTATGGCAATGACACCCGTGTATGGTCTGGCTGAGTCTTCTGTCGGGCTTGTCTTTCCACCGATGCAACGGGGACCTAAGGTAGACAGTATCGATCGAAAGAAGTTTACTAAAAGTAAGATAGCTAAAGAGATCTCAGCAGATGATGAACATGCTTTACACTTTGTCAGTTCTGGTCTGCCTTTGATCGGTCACCAGATACGTGTCGTGGATGAAACAGGCCATGAGTTGCCACCACGTCATGAGGGAGAGCTGGAGTTTATGGGTCCTTCTTCAACGAAGGGTTATTATGACAATACGGCTAAAAACGAAGATCTCTTTGATAAAGAGTGGCTAAGAACGGGGGACCGAGGATATATCGCCGAAGGAGAACTGTATCTGACAGGTCGTATCAAAGATATCATCATCAGAGCAGGGCAAAACATCTATCCGGATGAACTTGAAAAAAGCATCGGAAATCTCGAAGGTATCCGAAAAGGGTGTGTGGCGGTCTTTGGTGTCGGAGATGAAAAAACAGCGACAGAAAAGCTCATCGTTCTGGCCGAAAGTATGATCAAAGACCCTAAACAAAGAGATGATTTACAAGCTAAGATCAACAGACTGGCAACGGATCTGATAGGTGGGCCTCCTGATGAGGTGGTATTGGCTGAAAAAGGAAGTGTCTTAAAGACCTCAAGCGGAAAGATCCGCCGTGCAGCAAGTAAGGAACTGTTTAAATCTAAAGGGGGCAAGGCAAGTACCCAAAGCCTGATACTGCAACTGGTCCGCCTGATGATAAAAAGCCTATTACCACGTATACGTAGAGTTGTTCGTGCAGTGAAAGCTCGACTTTTTGCATTGTATAGTTGGATGGCTTTGGTTTTGGTCGTGATCATCGCTTGGAATGGGATCGTCTTTTTACCGACACTAAAACTTCGCTGGAAAGCGATGCGTTTTGCTTCGCATCTTTTTTCTTTTCTGACAATGACCAAGGTGGATGTCAAGGGGATAGAAAATCTGCAAGGGGATACCAAAAACAGTGTGATTGTCGTAAATCACTCAAGTTATCTTGATGGTATAGTGCTTGTTTACTTTATGCCTCAGCCCGTTTCTATAGTGGCCAAAGCAGAACTGATGGATTTGTGGGTAGCTAAACTGCCGCTTATGCGGCTTAAAACACAATTTGTCGAACGCTTTGATATGAGTAAGAGTGTGGCTGATTCAAAGCGTCTATCCAATGCTTTGGTAAAACATGAACGGTTACTTTTTTTTCCGGAAGGAACCTTTACGCGTATACCGGGCCTAAGACCGTTTCATCTGGGACCGTTTAATGTTGCTGTAGCATCTGATGCTCAAGTGATCCCTGTGGCGATTAAAGGGACCCGGTCTATTTTAAGACCGGGGGCATGGTTTCCTCATCATGGGCATATCAGTGTGACGATAGGTGAAGCCATTAAGCTTAGTGATGAAGAAAAAAAATCAGACAATTGGCATAAAGCTTTAGCTCTGTCACAAAAGAGCAGGACATTTATATTGGAGCATTGTGAAGAACCGGATCTGGTTTATGATGCCAGTGAGAACGCGTAATGTTAACTTATCAAGGGAGTCTGTATGGATGTTAAAGCTGCAGTCAAAGGTAGAAAATCCATCCGAGCTTTTAGGAATCAAAGTGTTGAGCCTGAAAAAATTGAACGCATTTTGGAACATGCCCGATATGCACCTTCGGGAGCAAATACACAACCATGGCATGTGGCGGTTATAAGCGGTGAAACAAAACTTAGGCTGCAGGAGGCTTTTGAGAAGGCTTTTATTGAAGGAAAGCATGGCAAGATGGACTATCACTACTACCCTCAGGTATGGCCAGAAAAGTATAAAAATAGACGTAAAGAGACAGGCTTGATCTTGTATAAGACTTTAGGCATAAAAAAAGAGGATAAAGCGGGTCAGGCCAAACAGTGGAGAGCAAATTATCGGGCCTTTGATGCTCCTGTAATGCTTCTGTTTTTAATCGACAGGGAGTTGGAAAAAGGTTCTTATATGGACTACGGGATGTTTTTACAATCCATCATGCTTATGGCATTAGATGAGGGACTGGCGACCTGTCCTCAAGCGGCACTGGCTGAATATCCTGATATCGTAAGAGAGGTGTTAAAGCTACCTGATGATAAGATGGTCTTAGTCGGTATGGCTTTAGGTTATGAGAATCAAGAGGCAAAAGTGAACAGCTACCGTACCTCTCGTGAGTCGGTAGAGAGTTTTGTAAGTTATTATTCGTAAGGGAGATCTATGAAAATTCTTAATGTCGGTTCACTTAACATCGATCATGTCTATCAGGTCTCTCATTTTGTACAGCCAGCAGAGACAATAGCCAGTCTGAGTTATCAAGTTTTTTCAGGTGGCAAAGGGGCCAATCAATCGTTAGCCATCGCTAAGGCAGGAGGGAAGGTTATGCATGCTGGTCGCATCGGCAGTGATGGGTATTGGCTTAAAGAAAGACTTAAAAATAGTGGCGTTAATGTCTCTTTGATCAAAGTACTGGATGAACCAACAGGGCATGCTCTCATACAGGTCAATGAAGATGGTGAAAATGCCATCATCATTCATGGCGGAGCCAATGAAGGGTTTAGTGAAGCTGATTTTGATGAAATATTAGCCAATGTCTCTAAAGGGGATTATCTGCTGCTTCAAAATGAGATTAATGATATCGGACTGCTTTTGCAAAAAGCTAAAGGCAAAGGTCTAAAGATCATCTATAATCCGGCACCTATGAAGCCGGAGATCAAAGACCTTGATCTGAGCATGGTAGATATCTTTATCGTCAATGAAAGTGAAGCTCAGGCATTGACAGGTCAAAGTCAATCTCAAGCTATAATAAACAGTATGATTGAACACTATCCTGACAGTGCTGTAGTTTTGACTTTGGGTAAAGCAGGTGTATTTTACGGAGATAGTATGCGTTTGTTCTTTATGGATGCTTTGGATGTCGAAGTGGTCGATACAACAGGAGCAGGTGATACCTTTATCGGCTATTTTGTAGCTGAACTTTCTAGAGGCAGTGATATCTATGAGTGTCTAAAGCTTGCTGTTAAAGCAGCGGCTTTGTGTGTGACACGACAAGGAGCCGGGGACGCTATTCCTGAACGTAAAGAGCTTAGTTAAGTGTGTATAGATATAGCTTGGGGGTATAAGTGGGTTAAATACTAAAATCTCATGGGAGATTGTTGGCCCTTTTAAAAATCTCTTCGTTATTTTGAGAATGAAAGATAAAATGTACTTTTATCTCTACACCCTTGTCTAAAAACTTTTCCACACTTTCGTAAGCGATGCGAGCAGCTTTTTCTTTGGGGTACCCATAAATACCTGTAGATATGGACGGAAAGGCAATGGACTTACATCCAAGCTCTACGGCAAGTTGTAAGGCATTGGTATAGCAAGCAGCTAAAAGCTCTTGGCAGTTTGGTTGACAGTTGCTATAGATAGGTCCTACCGTATGGATAACATAATGAGCTGCTAAGTTACCAGCTGTCGTAGCTGCAGCGTGGCCTGTTGGCAGACCATCGACATGAGTCGTTTGGCGAAGCTTACGGCATGCCTGTAAAAGCTTTGGACCTGCCGCACGATGGATGGCTCCATCGACACCTCCTCCACCAAGTAGTGAGGCGTTGGCTGCATTGACAATAGCATCGACTTTTTGGGTGGTGATGTCAGAAGTTTCAATAAAGATCTTAGGCAGATTTTTCATGCTTGTTGACTTTCATGTAGTAATAATGGAACAATGCTTTACATTGTAGCAGTAAAAGTTTAATATTGAAAATGTATCAGAAGGGCTTTTATGAGAATATTAATGATCTTTTTAGCCTTTGTATTGCAAATGAAAGCAGGAGAGCAGATGAGTATTTACGCAATTGAAGTTAAAGATATTGACGGAAAGATTCAGACTTTACAAAAGTATGAAGGTCGTGTGATCTTAATCGTTAATGTGGCCAGTAGATGCGGGTATACCGGACAGTACGAGGGGTTGCAGCTTTTGCATGAAAAGTATGAGAAAGAGGGCTTGAGTATCTTGGGGTTTCCCTGTAATCAATTTTTATCTCAAGAACCGGGAACCGAAGAGGAGATCAAAAATTTTTGTACAACAAATTTCGGTGTGACTTTTGATATGTTTGCTAAAATTGATGTTAACGGCAAAGCGACACATCCTTTATATCAGTATCTTAAAAAAGGTGCCGGGGGTTTGGTGACAGACGCTATTAAATGGAATTTTACCAAGTTTTTAGTAGATAAAAAGGGCAGCGTCATCAAGCGGTATGCCCCTGCTACGAAGCCTGAAGAGATTGAAAAAGATATCGTTGCACTCTTGAAGTAGTAAAGCTTGGTTTGCTTCTACACTGTCGGGATCAAACCCTCAAGGTAGCGTGTGAGGAACTTAAAAAGTTACCATAAAATATAAGATGAATATAGGGATTGTGCTATACTTTAGGAATTAAGGAGCTAGAATGAGTCGAGTCGCTTTTATCTATGATCCCATCTTTTTAGAGCACTACACAGGACGCCATCATCCAGAAAGCTCAGAACGCTTACGATCGATTATTGAAGCAGTTGACCCCTTTAAGCATGAACTTACATGGCTAGAACCGCAGTCTGCGACTCTGGATCGTATTCAATTAGTACATCCTGAAGAACATATAGATATGGTTGAACGTGCCAGCAATAGTGAACGGGCAATCGATGCTGATACGCAAGTAAGTTCTGATTCGTACAAGGCTGCACTAAAAGCTGCGGGAGCGGGGATGACGGCAGTAGATGCCATACACAGGGGTGATATCAAAAGTGCCTTTTGTGCTATACGGCCTCCCGGACATCATGCTACTGCAAATCAGGCCATGGGGTTTTGTCTGTTTAACAATATCGCTATAACGGCCAGATATGCTCAATCTCTAGGGTATGAAAAGGTGATGATTATAGATTTTGATGTGCATCATGGTAATGGAACGCAAGATATTTTTTACAAAGACCCCACTGTTTTTTATTTTAGTTCACATCAGTTTCCCGCCTACCCCGGAAGCGGAAGCAGTGATGAGACGGGAAGCGGTGAGGGCGAAGGGTATACGCATAATTTTCCATTAAGAGCCTACAGTGGAGATGATGTCGTTATCCCCATCTATGAAGATGCCTTATTAGAAGATATTGAGCGTTTTCAGCCCGAAATTATTCTGGTTTCAGCCGGTTATGATTTGCATGAAGCGGATCCTTTGGCTCAGCTTCAAGTGACAACACAAGGTATAGGCAGTATTGTCACTGCCATAATGGAAGCACCTGATGTACCCAAGGTGTTTATGCTTGAAGGCGGTTATAATGTCAAAGCTTTAGGTGAGAGTGTCGCACTGACTTTGAAGGTGATGTTGTCTTTAAGTTAGTAGCATGATTTATATGAGAAAAAAGCAGGATTTAAAAGTCACACAGTAAAATGGCCCTGTAAAGGTGGATAATGAGCAAACTGATCTTGATCGTTGAAGATAGTAAGACCTTGGCAATGTATGAAAAGAGTGTCTTAAGTGATGCCGGTTATGAGGTTGTGATAGCTTACAGTGTTGATGAAGCCAAGCAGCTTGTTGCTAAATATAATAAAAACATCATTATCTCCATTGTTGATATTAACCTGCCCGATATTGAAGGTGATATTATCGATTTTTTACAAAAATATGATATTCCTGCGATTGCTATGACTGGTAGTTTTCATCCTGAATTACGAGAAAAAGTAGTTAACTCTAATATTATTGATTATATCGTTTTAGATGATGATAAAGGGTTAGAACAGCTTCGGGCTATCGTAAGCCGAGTGATTGAAAACCACAGGCGTGCTGTCTTGATTGTGGATGACTCCAATGCCAGCCGAAGTTCTTTGAAGAAGTTGCTTTTGTCCCAAAATTTTATGATTCATGAAGCTGCCAATGCGGCAGAAGCTTTAGATGTTTTAAGACGACATGAAGATATTGAAGTGGCTTTGATCGATTATGAAATGCCCGATATGAACGGGGCAGACCTGACACGCATCATCCGAAAGAACTACTCTCGTATGGAACTGGCTGTTTTAGCGATTTCGGTACATACCAAATCTATCGTAACGGTTGAATTTTTAAAAGCGGGTGCCAATGACTTTATCACCAAGCCCTATGTTAAAGAGGAAGTTTTAGCCCGTATTGCAGTCAATATTGATCTGATCGAGCAGCGAAAAAGTCTTGAAAAAGAGATTGAAGAGCATAAATATACGGAAGTCAAACTCAAAGAGTCTGAACAACGAGCCCAAAGTGCCACTTTGGCCAAATCGAATTTTTTAGCGAACATGAGCCATGAGATCCGAACACCTATGAATGCGATTATCGGTTTTGTGGATTATCTGTACAAACATGAAGACGATGCGGTGAAGCTTGAGAAGTTAAGTATCATTAAAAAGTCCGGTAATTCACTGCTACAAATTATCAATGATATTTTAGACTTTTCCAAGATCGAAAGCGGGAAAATGCGGGTTGAAGATGCCGTGTTTGACACCAGAGAACCTTTTATGGTCTTACGTGATCTGTTTCAGAAAAAAGCGGATGAGAAAAATATTACCTTGAGTTTAGAGATCGATGATGCCTTGCCTCAGCAGGCCTGCGGTGATGAGACAAAACTCAAGCAGATCTACTCGAATCTTTTAAGTAATGCGATTAAGTTTTCTAAAAAGGATAGCTCGATTGAGATCCTTGTCAAAGCTTATAAAGATAATGCTTTGATCTGTTCTGTAAAAGATTATGGGGTGGGGATCGCAACACAAAACCTTGAAAAGGTATTTCAATCTTTTGAGCAAGAGGATGACTCCACCACACGTCTGTTTGGCGGTACCGGATTAGGACTTTCGATCAGTCGCTCTTTGGCTCAAGCGATGCATGGAGATATCGTAGTGGAAAGTGCTTTGGGAGCTGGAAGTACGTTCTCTTTTTATGTCACGCTTTTTGATAATGTAGCGTGCCACCCTAAAGAGCCTCAAGAAGAAGCCGGATTACCCTTTGATCAGAGTCGACTCAGTGGCAGGGTCTTGGTTGTAGAAGATAATAAGTCTAACCAGCTGCTCATGAAGTTACTGCTTGATGAGATGGGTTTGAAGTACGATATAGCCAATGACGGGTTAGAAGCCTTAGCGGCTTTTAAAAAGGGCGGATACCGTATTATTCTGATGGATGAAAGTATGCCAAACCTTGATGGCGTGGGAGCTACCAAAGCGATCAGAAAATTAGAAAAAGAGGGCAATCTTGGTCATATACCGATTGTCGCGGTTTCTGCGAATGTGATGCAAGAGGATCAGCAACGGTTTATTGCAGAAGGGATGGATGCCTATATACCTAAACCAGTAGATGCAATCAAACTGCAAGAGACGCTCTACAACTATTTGAGTAAAAAAGATTAAAATCCCCGAAAAAACTTCGGGACAAAGGCCTTCTCACCAATTTCTAAAGCATCACAAAGCTCTTGAATTAATCGTGCTGAGTCTTTAGGCAGTGTCCCTGCAAGGTGCAAGGCATTGGATGCATGGTTGGATCGAAAGATGATCTTGTTGCTTGGCCTGATCTGCTCTAAAAAGCTTTTTTGCTCTTGAAGTGTTTGAAAATCATCAAGCGGTGTAAAGGTGTTGTCAAAATGTTTTAAAAACTTCTCTTTGATATCGTCTTGCAGTCCCAGTTGTAAGGTGGCTAGATAATTGACTTGTGTCGCGTTGATCAGTTGAGCAGTCTGTGTAATATGTTCTTTGGAGTTCTCAACACCCCCGATACCTAAAATGACAGTCGCTGATGTTTTCATGCCTGCTTGTGTAGCTTTGTTGAGTGCCTCAATCATATCAGCGGCATCAACCCCTTTATGAATCTTTTTTAAAAGTATATCGCTGCCCGTCTCGATCCCAAAATAAAGCAGTGAAAGTTTCTTCTGTCTTAACGCAGTAAGCTCTTGGACTGACTTGGATAAAAGGTTTTGGGCTGTTGCATAAACAGAGACCCTTTTGAGTTTGACAAAGGCTTTTTGAAGATAGGTTAAAAGTTCTAATAGGTCATTTGTATCCAGTGCTAAGGCATCACCATCAGCTAAAAAGACCTTGCCCGCCCAGGGATTTATCTCAGCCAAAGTGTCGATTTCAGTAAAGAGCTCTTGCAGCGGACGTTTTTCAAAAGATTTGCTTTTGTACATCGAACAAAAAGTGCACTGGTTATAACTACATCCGTAAGTTGCCTGGATGATAACATTGTCAGCTTCTGCAGGAGGCCGATAAAGAGGATAATCATAATCAATCATATGATATTGTAGTATATTTTTGCACTACAGGTTTGCATAAATCATTAAAATGCATCTTCGCCTTAACGTATTAATAAAGGTCATGAAGTAAATAGCGTAGTTTTGATTGTGAAATAGGGCCATTGATACGGGTAATCTTATCACTTCCGTGAAATAGGATAAGGGATGGAAGTGTTGAAATGTTGTAGTGCTCTGCGAGTTGATGATATTTATCCCTATTGATTTTTAAAAAGCAGAATTTTGTACCCAAATCTTCTGCCAGGTCTTCATAAATATGATGCATCTCAGTACAACTTTGACAAGAAGATGCATAAAAGTAAAGTACCGTCGGTCTATCATTGTTTTGAATAAAAAGCAAAGAATTTTGGTCCGTTACTTCTATCGGTACTAAAGAATTCAATGATGCGTTGCACTTAATGCAATGCATAGATTCGTATTTATACTCCTCATAGGTATCGTTGACATAGTGACATTGAGGGCATACAATTTTAACGCTATCGATGGTTAAGCCTTTAAACAAATTTTTAAACATAAGCACTCTTTTGAATGCGATAGAAGAATGGTATCGTATCCTAACAATGTTTTGGCTTCTTTTTACTCTGGACTCAATTAGAATGGATACAATTATAAAAATTATTATAAAGTTTATCTATGCCAATCTGGGTCTATATCTATTTAGCTATTTTAACGATCTCATCTCTGTACAGTATTAAGATTTTTCGGGCGATACCTTTTTTTTGGATCGGTGAGACTCTGGCTTTAAGCTTTGTCTACGCCTTTTTTATCTTCTCTTACTATCCTGAAAAACTGCCCCATTTTTTTGTTTATCCCATGCTGATGGCGATGTATGTGGTTTATTGGGAACATTGGGTCTATAAAAACTTCTTTGCTTTTTTGATGCCGGGACACATTGTCACCTCAAAAGAGCTTATCACTACGATGTTGATTACTTTTTTCCCTCTGGTTTATATCGTAATTGATGTCTTTATGCTCTATATAAAACCGGTGCTATGACCATATATAAGGATAGGCCTACGTGCTATAGATGCTTTAGACCCTTATGCAGCTGTATCTGTCAAGAGGTCTCAGCTGTAGAGACGCAAAGTTGTTTTGTGATTTTGATGCATCAAAAAGAGTTTGCCAAGACTAAAAACAATACGGGCCGTATGACCCATCTGTCGCTTCCCAACTCTCATCTGTTTGTGGGAATCGATTTTAGCAGACATGATGCCTTAAACGCATTGCTTAAAGATCCCAAGTATACACCCTATCTGCTTTTCCCCGATGAGACAGCCATCAATCTGAGTCAAGAGCGATTGACTTTACAAGAGGGTACGGTGCCGCTATTTATATTGATCGACAGTACATGGGCATGTGCTAAGAGTCTGATGCTAAAAAGTAAAAACCTGTATGATATACCCAGAGTCAGTTTTAACGCGACAAAGCTTTCTAACTACCAGATTAAAAAACAGCCTGAGAACTTTTGCCTCTCTACGATTGAGACGACACAAACTATCTTAGAACTTTTAACCCAGCAGGGTATAGAGAGGCTTAAAGATCACTCCATTAAAGCATTTACCAAGCCTTTTGAAGCGATGGTTAACTTCCAAATCTTAAAAGCTCAAAATGAAAATGAGCTACGTTTTAAACCCTCAGGAAAGTCATAGAACAAATAGTTATAATACTGCAAAAAGTCAGGAGTAGCGTTGAAAGCACAGATCGAAAGAAGTGTCTATCTTGTATTGGGTTTTGCCTTTGTTGGATTGGCTCTTTTGGGTGTTTTTCTGCCACTTTTGCCTACGACACCTTTTTTGATCTTTGCCGCTCTATTTTTTTCTAAATCATCCGAACGCTGGCACAGTTGGCTTTTAAATAATAAGATCTTTGGTCCCATCTTGGCCAGCTGGGAAGAGAATCACTGTATCGCTTATAAAATCAAGATTTATATCTTTTCAATGATCGCTGTTTTTGGATCATTATCACTGTATATGCTGCACATATGGTGGCTGCAGCTGCTAACAGCACTGCTTATTACCTATGCCTGTTATTTTATCTATCATATCGAAACCTGTGTTGAGTTTCATGAGGAGGAAGAATGAAAACATTAGTGATCTTGGTAAGCCTTATGGCTTTTTTACATGCTGAGTATAAACAGCTCGAGGGTAAGTATGACTTTTTTCAAGCCAGAGCTACCTGTCCCAAACTGGGAGAGGGCTGGAGGCTTCCGGAGATCTGGGAACTCTTTACTCTTCGGGGGCAAAGCGATAAGTATGGCAAAGATCGACGTTACTGGTCTGCTAATGCCTTAGGTGAAGCCAGAGTCGTTAAGATGATCCGCCATGAAAATGAGTTTTTTGTCAATTCCAAAGATATCCCGGCTTTCTCTTTTTACCTGCAAGACGGCGATATCGGACCAACGCCTAAACATATCCAGTCACATGTTATTTGTACCAATCAGACTAAAATGCTTCCTACGGATGAGGGTTTGAGTCTGGAAGAAGAGGGTGTCTTTGATCATCGCAATAAGATTCTTTGGGCACCGTTAAGCGAACAGTCGCTTAACATGAAAGCGGATCTTGCGACGGCTAAAAGTTATTGTGAAGATAGTACTTTAGATGACAGAACTTGGAGGTTGCCGACTCTTGAAGAGCTTTACAGTATTGTCAACCTTAATTACATCAAGCCCTCAGTTAATAAAGCGGTTTGGGGCAATATGAAAAAGAAGTATTACCTGACATCATCACTGTTTGATGAACATATGGTCTATGTCGTCGGTTTTAGTGTGGGTTCGGTAGCCACCAGCAGTATCCATAATCAAAGTTATTTTCGTTGTGTGAGTGATTTTGAAGAGGATGAATAAATATCCGATTCCTTGTGTTTTATTTGCAGGCGGTAAAAGCTCCCGTATGGGTAAAAACAAAGCCCTCTTGCCTTTTTCGGGATATGACTCTTTAACGCACTATCAGTATGAGCGTTTGGGTCAGCTTTTTGAGAAGGTCTATATCGCGACCAAGCAACCCGAACTCTTTGAAGGTTTTAAAGCTGACTTTATAGATGAATCAGCTTACAGGGATGTTTATGCTCCCACGGCAGGATTTGTGGCTTCCTTTAAGCAGTTGGATGCCGACACACTGTTTGTTCTTTCTGTAGATGCCCCTTTTGTATCGCAGGCCCTTATCGATGAGTTGTTAGAACATGCAAACAGCGGCTATGATGCTGTTGTTGC
>JBFHUP010000004.1:0-16641 GCA_041589975.1 Sulfurimonadaceae bacterium
ATCCGCATCTACAACGACTGCGATACGCATATACTCAACAAGTGATTGCATTTTTTCAAAAAAATCACCCATCGCTTGAGCTTTATTTACGGCAATAACAACGACGGGATTTTTTCGATCTGTTTTATACTGGGCAAGATCAACCACTTGCTCATCAAGCTCTTGCAAACGTTTCAGAAGATCCTCATCCTCGAGTACCTTGGGTGCCTCTTGAGATGTTATACCTGTCGTACAATCAATACCCAGCTTTCCGCCAACCAGTGCTTCAGGCGACGCATGATCCAAAGCATCACAAATACCTTCGGTAATCAGTACTTTTTTAGGCTCAATACGATCCAAGATATAATCACTCATAACACGGTAGTTGGTCAATCGCGGGGCATCATCATTGACAAATATAGCATGTTTGACAAAACTCATCTGCCCCTGTCCCCAAAAGGTATGCATAAACTGTTTGGCATGACCTTTATAAAGCGGCTGCATCTTAGCTAAAATCAGATTATGAAAACAGCCGTTTTCAGGCATCTGATAATCAATCAAATCCGGTGCCGCAGTTTTTAAAAGCGGTAAAAAGATACGCTCTGTTGCCCAACCCATATACTTATCTTCCAGTGGCGGTTTACCCACAACTGTAGCCAGATAGGTTGGTTCATTTTTACGGGTGATCGCACTGACTTCCATCACAGGGTAGTGCTCTTCTAAAGTGTAATACCCCGTATGATCTCCAAAAGGCCCTTCAATCTTAAGCTCTGTCGGGTCAACCCACCCTTCGATGACATAATCAACATCTTCAGGAATCCACAACGGTGTTGTTTTGGATTGTACGGTTACGGCTGGACGTCCTTTGATAAAGCCATATAAAAGAAGCTCGTTTAAACCATACGGCAGTGGTGCCGTAGCACACCAAGTATAAAGCGGATCCCCTCCGATAGCAACCGATACCGGCATCTTTTTACCCGCTCTTTGATACTGATCAAAAAAGTGTGAGGCATCTTTGTGAATCTGCCAATGCATACCGAGATGATTTTTGTCATAGACCTGCAATCGATACATTCCCAAATTGACCATCTCACCCTCTAGGCTTTGCGTGTAAACCTGCCCCATTGTGATAAACGGACCCCCATCTTCACTCCAGGTTTTTAAAACAGGTATATCATAAAGATTGACCTCTTGCCCTTCAAAAACACGCTCTTGACAGGCGGGATTCTTCTGTTTACTCTTTTTAGGAAAGACTTTTTTAAGTGACAACATACGTGACGCCAAAGAGATCTTTTCACGAAGACCTGTTGGGGGTTTCATATGCATCAGATCCTCGATTTCCGAGGCGACTTTTTCGATATCTTTGCCAAAAAGCAGTTTGGTACGTGTAAAAGAGCCAAAGATATTCATCAAAACCGGTTCATCAAACTTCTTATCATTTGCCTTATCAACAACATTGGTAAAAAGCAGAGCTTTACCATCCGTTTTTTTAACCTCAACATAAGCTACATGGGGAATCTCAAGATTAATATCCAAAGGTTCATCAATGACCCGCAGTTCATTATGCTCTTGTAGCAGCTTGATTACATCTTTCATCTATACCCTACTCTTTATATGCGATCTCACTCGCTTTAGCTAATACCTCTTTGGCACCGCGAGCGATCATATCATCAGCCAAACGAGCCCCCGCTGTTTGATACTCTTCTTCTTTAACGACTTCTGTCTGGCGTAACAATTCAGTACCGTTAGGTAGCCCTACCACTGATTTGACAAGAATATCACCATTGCCTAATACCGTTGCCGAGACGCCAATAGGTACCTGACACCCACCTTCCAATCGTGCAACAAAATCACGCTCAATCGTCACTTCCATCATAGAGACGTCATCATTAAGCTGTGAAACCAGTTCAACCACAAAAGGGTCTTTGATGGTCTGAAGAGCCAAAGCCCCCTGTCCCATGGATGGAATCGAAAACATCACTTCAATCGGAGAAAAATATTTCACGCTCTCAGTCAAACCCAGGCGGTTGATCCCTGCTGCGGCTAAAACAATAGCATCATACTCACCCTCTTTGAGTTTTCGAATACGGGTATCAACATTACCACGAAGTTCTACAATATTCAGATCCGGTCTTTCTGCATAAAGATTCATTCTGCGACGCAGTGATGTTGTACCAACCGTTGCCCCTTTAGGGAGGTCATGAAGACCATTATACTTTTCACTTAACAGGGCATCTCTGACATCTTCACGCTCGGTAAAAGCACACAGTTGTAACTCCTCAGGTAAAACCACCGGAAGATCTTTCATACTGTGTACAGCCACTTGAGCTTCTCCTCGAAGCATAGCCTCATCAATCTCTTTGGTAAAAAGTCCTTTTCCACCAACTAAGGCCAATGGTCTGTCTTGTACTTTATCACCACGTGTAACTAAGATTTTCAGTTCGATCTCTAAATCAGGAGCAAGCTTAGAGAGTTCATCTTTGATATGGTTGGCTTGCCACAGTGCCAGCTTACTTCCACGGGTTGCAATGGTTAATTTTTTCATCAAATATCCTAAACTATTTTCGAAGGTTTTTATATCGATTTCGACTTGGGTCTTTCATACCGTCTACATAGAGTGTCGGTGTCGAATTAACAAGCATCAGTCTTTGTACTTCTCTATCTTTTTGCACATGCTGTAAAACTTCACGATCCGTAATATCTGCAATCGTCAATTTGGTTCCCAAGGCTTTATTAAATTCGTTAAGAATACGTTTTTCATTTGTCTCTTGCATCGTAAAGGTTGGTTCTACACCGCCATCACCCTTTTTACGAGTAATATTTTTACCTTTATCTACGGTATACGTACGCAAAGCAATATCTTTTTCACCCTTCATCTCAGCTGCTACCATACATTTAACAATGGTTGCGGCAGCCGGGTGCATACTTAGCGGAAAGTGATACAGATATAAAGCAAAAGTATCCGGATTGTTTTTCGCATCTTCTATCAAACCTGGCACCATCTGGATACAAAATGGGCACAATGGATCAGAAAAAACTACGATCTTATGCTTAGCATCTTCATTGCCTGCAATCAGATTACTCTTAGAATAATATTTAGGTTCAAACTTTGGAGAAGCCAGAGCTTTTAAAGATTCACCGGATTTGATATCCAACAGTTCCAAAGCAACAATTTTACCATCCGAAAAGAGTTCATAACGCTGCTCTGCAGGCTTAGAGATACCTTTTTGAGTTACGGTAAGCTTCACATCGACAAAGTAAAGCGACCAACCTTCAAATGCTGTTAATTCTACTTTTTTAGCGATATCCACACTGTTGACTTCAAGCTTCGGACCCGCTTGCATAAGCTTGGCCTTGATAAACGAGGCAACCTTATCTTCTACTTCATCGGCATAGATAAAACTACTTAGTAAGAGCGTCGTGCTCAATAATCTCAACATCAATGACATCATCATCTCCCTTATTTCTAAAATGTTCTCTTTCTGATTGTGGTGCTTTAATACGTGCAGCTAAAAGCGTTTTTACAAAATCAAGCTGCAGCAATAAACCTATAATGTCGCTTAAAAAACCTGGAAGTACAAGCAGTACCGCCCCGATAAGTGATAAAAAATTTCCCGCCATCATCTGTTCAGAACTTACTTGCTTACTCATAACGGCCACCAAGCTGCTGGCAAACACTTTTTTAAAATTCATCATAAGAATAATACCGATCGCGGCACTGATTAAAATCTCAAAAAAAGTATACAATCCGCCAATTCTACCCCCTAGATCAATCGTAATGACGACCTCTAAAAACAGGTAAACAAGGAGTGCCCATTTCACCATTAAGCCTTTAACAGTTCCATGACTTTTGTCTGAACTTCATCTTTGGAAACTGTGATTTTTTGATCATTTTGTCTATCTAAGATCTCCACGGTACCTTCACTTAATGACTTTCCTACAATAACCGTTAAAGGAAAACCAATCAGCTCCGCATCTTTGATCTTAAAGCCAAAACGCTCTTTTCGATCATCTATTATAGTTGAAATCTGATTAACTTTTAGTTCACTGTAAAGAGCTTCACCAAAGGCCAACTGTTCTTCATCTTTGATATTCGAGACCATCACATTAACTTGATAGGGAGCTGTTGAAGCTGTCCATTGGCACCCTTTTTCATCATGGTGCTGTTCAATCACAGCGGCAACCAAACGGCTCACACCCAGTCCATACGTACCCATGACGATATCTTGGCTTTTACCGTTTTCATCTAAAAAGTTGGCATTCAGTGGTGCTGAGTAACGCGTACCTAACTGAAAGATATGTCCGCATTCAATACCTTTGGTATAGGTCATAGTCTGACCGCAGTGTGGACAGTGATCCCCCTCTCGCACGGTTGCCAGATCTTTAAAAACAGCCCCTTTAATTACAGACATCGAAAAACCGGTTAGGTGTTTATCTTTTTCATTACCGCCACAGATCATCTCCTGGGCACCCTCAAGCTCTACATCATAGACCACTTTTATATCACCACACTCTTTAGGTCCGACAAATCCGACTTCAAAACCTAAAGAACGAAGCTTCTCTTCATCGGCATCCATGAGTTCATTAGCTCCTACGGCATTACACGCTTTGACCTCTTGCAGTTCATCACATCCGCGTAAAAAGAAAACCACAACCTCTTGATGCTCATCAAAAACAGCTTCTTTAATGACTGCCTTAATCATATGAAAACTGTCAACTTTAAAAAAGTTCTCCAAATCTTCTATGCTCTTAATATCCGGTGTCTCTACACGGGCTACTTTTGAGATTCCTTTAGAATCAGGCGACGCAAGTTTTTCCCGTTGTGCCGCTTCGACATTGGCTCCATACTCACACGAGGTACACACAGCTAACGTATCTTCACCACTCTCTGCTAGTACCATAATCTCTTTAGATCCGCTTCCACCGATCGCTCCGCTGTCCGCATCCACCACACGGAAATTAAGACCTAAGCGAGTCAAAATCTTTTTGTATGCCTCTTCTACTGTATGAAACTCAGCAATCATATCTTCAGTCGTAGCATGAAAACTGTAGCCATCTTTCATCAAAAACTCACGACCTCGCATCAGACCAAAACGCGGTCTCGCTTCATCACGGAATTTTGATGTGATCTGATAAAGATTTAAAGGAAGTTGTTTGTAGGAACTGATCTGATTACGGACTAAATTAACCATCATCTCTTCATGCGTCGGACCTAAAACAAAATCATTCTCTTTACGATCTTTAAAACGCAAAAGTTCTTTACCAAACTTCTCCAAACGCCCCGACTCTTCCCAAAGACTTGCCGGTGTGGCAAAACTGAGGTTGACCTCCTGGGCACCAATAGCTTCCATCTCTTCATGCACGATTTTTTTGATATTATCAATCACTCTCTGCCCTAACGGTAAAAAGTTATACAGACCGCTTGCTACTTGCTGGATAAAACCGGCACGTGTCAGATAGATATGAGAAGCGAGTACAGCATCATTAGGCTTCTCTTTGGTTGTAGGTATAAACGCTTTTGAAAATCTCAATTATTTTCCTTCTTCTTTAGTCTCTTCATGCATCAATGTTTCATTAATATTTAGCAGATATGCCAGATGTGACATCAATGCTTGTGAGCTTTTGGTATTGGATACATCTCTCATATTTTCACTAATTGAGTGTAAAAATCTTTTAACAATCTGGGTTCCCATCTTATGAGCTTGCATCTCTAACTCTTTAGGGATAAACCCTTTTTTAGTGGCCCTTTGCGTTTCCGCATCGACAGCTTCAAAAGCTTTGATATACATATCTTTAATCAGTGGTTCCATCTCATTGACATGCAATGAATTAAAAAACTCGGTAGTCATCTCTCCGACAATAGCATAGGAGTTTCGAGCTTCTTGGTTTCTGAGTTCAATATTGGCTTTAGCAATATCTTCTAAGTCATCCACCAAAATCACTTTGATATCTTCATCATTGATCATGCCGATATCCCGTGGCACAGCCAAATCAAGCCACACACGGTTATAAAACTGCTCTTGAATCATCGACTGTTCAATGATGGGTGACTTTGAAGATGTTGCCGTAAAAAGGAGTTCATGATGATTAATCAGCTCTCCCAACTCTTCAAAAGGGCGTACGCTAATGGGAGCATCAAGCTCATCAGCTATCTTTTGAGCTTTACTCATCGTACGATTGATAAGTGTCACATTAGCTTTGTGCTGCAGCAGGTTTTGACAAGCTATTCGGCTCATATCTCCGGAACCTATAACCAAAGCGTTCAAGCCTTCTAAAGATCCAAACTCATCTTTAGCTTTCAGAACAGCAATACTGGCAATAGAAACCGGTTTGGCTGAAATATTGGTAGTGCTTCGGATCTTGGCTGCACACTTAAATGCGGCATTCATAGCTTGGTTCAGACCCGAACCGCAATAGCCTAAATCAGAAGCAAATTTCATCGCATCTTTAAGCTGTCCCACGATTTGTGTCTCTCCTACAACCAAACTATCCAGTGATGCCGCAACGGAAAAGAGATGGTGAATGGCTGCCGCATCGTTATAGGTATCTGCCTGATTTTGCAGCTCTTTGACAGAGTAGCCGCAGCGAAGACTGAGCTGCTCAAAGATTACTTCAGCAGCCAAAGAAGCATCTTTGACATATGCGATCAGTTCAATACGGTTACAGGTATTAGGAAGCATCACCTCATCAAAATCATGGTTTTCAATAAGCAGTGACAAAAACTCCTCTCTTTGGGTCATGCACGAGAGGTTTAAGGACTCCCGTAACTCTAATGAGCTGTTCTTATAAGTAAAGCTTACGATGAAGTAGTGCATTAAAAGTTTCTATCCATCATGGTATTAACAACTAAGGCTAAAGCAGCATCTCCTGAGATTGCTTCTAAAGCCTCATCACTAAGTTCTCGTGCCAAAGCATAACTCTGCTCAACAGTCTGATGCTCTTTTATTAGATCCAAAATCCACTGCTGATCCTTAGCATCCAGCTCTTGACGGTACAAGCCGCTTAAACGCTCTTTGGCATCCGTTTTTTCATACAAATAGATATAAGGAAGGGTGACTTTACCTTCTTTATAGTCGTTAAGTACCGGTTTACCCAACGTTTTTTCATCACTGGTGATATCCAAAATATCATCAATAATCTGAAAAGCCAGGCCCAGATTTTTACCATACAAGGCATGCGTATCACGATCTTTACCTACTAACAGTGCCGCAGCAGCCGTTGTAGCTTCAATCAGTGACGCTGTTTTTTTATAGATCATATCCAGATAAACATTGGCATCTGAGTTGAACGTATTGGCCAACTCCACATCCATAAGCTCTCCCATGGAGAGTTTGGTGACAGCATCTGCTACGATACCCGCGATCTCAGAACCCAGTTGTGCCAGCTCGAAGTAAGCTTTGGAGTAAAGAATATCACCTAACATCACAGCCGTCTTACTGTTATGGGTTGCATTGACGGATGCTACACCTCTGCGGGTAGTGGCTTCATCGATCACATCATCATGCAGCAGTGATGCCGCATGGATAAGTTCAATCACACTGGCTAGCACTATGGCATCTTTGTGGTCACCCGCTATTAACAATACCAATTTAGCTCTCAGACGTTTACCCGCCGGCAAAGCATCATAAAGGGATAAGACAAATGGATCATTAAGTTCTTCTACCCAGGATCGCATCTGCTGTTCAACAGCTTCTAACATAAGTCTCTTTTTTAATTTTTTAATGAAATGGTAGTCAGACCTGATGGGTCTTTGTGCAAAATCTCAAAATCTGCACGCTTATTCTCGTAATTATACCCCAAAAAATTTATAAGAAGATAAGGGTGCTGTCTTGAGCTCTCATTTTGACGCAAAGCCAGCTTCACTTTGATGCTGTTTTGCTGATATCGCTTATACAACAGGTGTTGAGAAGGTTCTCCGTTATAGTTTAATAAAGTGACTAATCCTTTATTATGAAACAGCGTCCATCGAAAGATTAAAAGCTTCTCTTCATCTTTGTCGGTTACGACAATCACCATCTGCTGATCTTTACCTAATGATTGATGAAAACTGTTATTAAAATAGTTTAAATCTATACCGTTAAGCCACGTAGCTAACAGCAACAAAAAGGCTATTATCCGCATATCTCTCCTTTGATATTACCACGCTTGTATGATCTCAAATCAACTAACCATCAAGATGGTGTCATTATAAATCATCATCACTTAATTATTAGAAAAAAGCCATACCAAACAGAGCATGTTGAGCTTAAGAAAAATCTCAATATGAAGAGAAATTGTATATTTTTTAATCAATTTTTTGGCCTGAATAAGAAAATATACTTGATACAATGTTACCAATTCAACAAAAGGATAAATCGAATGGAAAATTTTGGAGATGTAGGCTATATACTCAATAGCTTTTTAATGATCTTCGCAGGTATCCTCGTAATGTGGATGGCAGCAGGTTTTGCTATGTTAGAAGCAGGTCTAACAAGAACTAAAAACAGCAGTACTATTCTTCTTAAGAATGTTGCAATTTTTGGTATCGCGTCAATTATGTATTACTTTGTAGGTTACAACCTTATGTATGGTGAAGGTAATGCTCTTTTAGGTTCAGGTGTTATGCTTGGTGGTATCACTTATGATGATCACTCTTTAATGGCTGACTTCTTCTTCCAAGTGGTATTTGTAGCAACTGCTGCATCAGTTATCTCAGGAACCGTTGCAGAGCGTATGAAACTTTGGCCTTTCCTTTTATTTGTAGCCGTTTTAACAGCAGCAATCTATCCGATTCAAGGTCACTGGACATGGGGTGGTTCTTTAACAGGTAAAGATGGTCTTTTAGAAGGTTTCTCTGACTTTGCTGGTTCGACTATCGTTCATGCTGTTGGTGGTTTTGCTGCATTAGCGGGTGTTTTACTGCTTGGTGCTCGTAAAGGTAAGTATACAAAAGATGGTAAAGTTCGTCCGATCCCGGGTTCAAACCTTCCATTAGCAACTTTAGGTACATTCATTTTATGGATGGGTTGGTTCGGATTCAATGGCGGTTCTCAACTGGCTATGGGTACTAAAGGTGATGCAGATGCTATCGGTTTAGTTGTAGCAGCTACAAACATGGCAGCAGCAGCTGGTGCGATCATGGCAGCTATCGTGACTCAAATCATGTACAAAAAAGTTGACCTTACTATGGTTCTTAATGGTGCTTTAGGTGGTCTAGTAGCTGTAACTGCAGCTCCGGACACAAGTATGATGTATGCCTTTGAAGTGGGTGTAGTAGGTGGTATCTTAGTAGTATTTGCTGTTAAGTTCTTTGACTCAGTTAAAATTGATGACCCGGTTGGTGCTCTTTCTGTTCACTTGGTAAACGGTATTTGGGGTACACTAGCGGTAGGTATCTTAGGTAACGGTACATTTGGTGCTCAGCTTAAAGGTGTTGTAGTTATTGGTGTCTTTACATTTGTAGTATCTCTTGTAGTATGGTATATCATTAAACAAACTCTTGGTCTACGTGTTTCAGAAGAAGAAGAGTACGATGGAATCGATATCCACGAGACTGGTTTAGAAGCTTACCCAGAGTTTGCAAAAAACCTAAAATAAGTGTACTATTTTAGAAATAGTTGACTAAAACAGAAAATTTTGGAGAAACAATGAAAAAAATTGAAGCAATTATCAAGCCTTTCAAACTTGAAGATGTAAAAGATGCCTTAACAGAAAAAGGCATCAACGGTATGACAGTATCTGAGGTAAAAGGTTATGGTCGTCAACAAGGCCATAGCGAACTTTACCGTGGTGCTGAGTATGTTGTAGACTTTTTACCAAAAATCAAAATCGAACTGGTTGTGACAACGGAACAAGTTGATGAGATCACCAGTGCGATCGTAGAAGCAGCCAAAACTGGTAAAATCGGGGATGGTAAAATCTTCGTATCAGATATTGATAAAGCTATTCGTATCCGTACGAGTGAAACTGACAACGAAGCGATTCGTTCGTAAGTTAGAGTATCAATCTACGCCAAACCTTCCAAGGTTTGGAATGACTTCTCACCTCTAATATCTATCTGTATCTAAAGAAAACTCACCATTTAATCTTCGTTACTAATATCTTTGACTATACTTATGCCTAAATTTTTATTTAGGGAATCTTTATGGAAACTACTTATGTCATAAACAGCTTCTTTTTACTTTTTTCAGCTGTACTCATTATACTCATGGCTCCAGGCTTTGCGATGCTTGAAGCAGGTCTGGTACGTACTAAAAACGTTGTAACGGTACTTACCGGAAACGTTATGCTTTATGCAGTGACATCCTTTGTCTTTTTACTTTGGGGTTATAACCTCATGTTCGGCGGTAGCGGCTTTTTCTTAGACGGCGTACCAAGTGCCGGTGATTTTTCAATGCTGGCTTTTTTCTTTTTTCAGATGGCTTTTGTCTCTAAGACCGTCTCTATTATGAGTGGTGGTGTGAGTGAACGTATCAAAATCCTTCCTTTTATGGTTTTTGCCATTATCATGGCCGGCTTTATCTATCCGATGGTAGGCAACTGGATCTGGGGCGGCGGTTTCTTAGGTGATGTGCATGACCTTGCAGGATCTACGGTTATTCACTCTGTAGGTGGTTGGGCAGTCTTAGCAGCTATTATGGTACTGGGACCTCGTAAAGGCAAATATACCAAAGATGGCGGTATCCGTCCTATCCCTGCTTCAAACATCCCACTGGTAACCTTAGGAGCACTGCTTTTATGGATCGGTTGGTTTGGTTTTAATGGGGGTTCTGCTTTTGAGATTGCCAGTAAAGACAATGCCGATGCTGTAAGTACCATTATCATCAACACTAATACCGCAGGTCTTGTAGGAGCCATCATGGCAGCCATTATCGTTTATATCCAATACAAAAAACTGGATGTCACGATGATTCTCAATGGTGCTTTAGGTGGTCTGGTAGCTATCACAGCGGGTGCTGATGTCGTAGGTCTATGGGAACCGATCATCATCGGTGCCGTAGGTGGTGCCTTAGTCGTTTTTGCCGTACCGTTTTTTGACCGTATCAAGATCGATGATCCTGTGGGAGCAATCTCAGTTCACTTGGTTAACGGTATCTGGGGAACGATTGCTGTAGCCCTGTTTAGCAGTGACTACACGATGATGGCTCAGCTTAAAGGTATCGCTGTCGTTGCTATCTTTACCTTCCCGGTAAGTTATATCGCTATTTATGCTATTCGTCAGATCTTTGGTTTACGTTGTGAAGACGAGTGTGAGTATAACGGTCTTGACTATGACGAATGCGGGGTTGAGAGTTATCCGGAGTTTGTTAAGTCAAAGACATAATTAATACGGCAATGGAGCAAAGCCCCATTACCTACGCTAACGCTGAGTTTGCTTCAGCAGCAGGCTCACGTGCAGTAAACCGCACTTAGACGGTTTGACAGCACTCTCCATTAGTCTGACATTTCTTCTGTTTTATTTTATCTGTATTGTATATCGGGAGATGCACATCTTTCATTGAAATAAGCATCAACCATTAACCCTAAAATAAATCTAGATGAAAGATGTAACGATACATTATGTCAACATTATCTTGAGCATATTCGTAGTTGGCATCTTTCGCTGAGGGGATGAAGTTTTGTACAATGAAGGAGTGGTGTTCATTAAGCAGTTCAAAAAATATCCCGTAGGCGATACCAAAATCATTGACATTGACAGCTTTTATGGTGTTAAACTCAGGGTGTGACGCTTGGGTAATCTTAAAACTACCCTTCGTACTCATATAACCTGCTCCGATGCCCAGGCCTGCCTTAAAAGTCCATTCCTCTTTTTTATAAAAATCATAATAGAGTGTCGGTACTGCAAAAACAGAGTAGCCTTTGATCTCTGTACCGACATCATTATCATCGATACCGTCAAACTTCTGTCGCGACAACCTATAACGGCTCCAATCCAATTGATAAAAATAGCCCCAGTTGCTTTTTCCAATATAGTTTGGCTTGGTCCGAATACCAACAGCAGGGTAAAACTGAGGTGTGGAGTGCATTTGGGCGATTTTTTCGTCACCGCGTTGCAGATCATTAACCCGCATCGATGAAACAGAGCTTTTAATACCCACAAGAAGAGAAAATGCATAAAGATGCGATGAAAAAAGTATTATTAAAAATAGAGCTATAAACTTTTTCATCTTAGCTTCTTTTTAGTGATCTTTATGCACAAAACTTTGAAAAAAAGTGATCAATAAAAAAAAACCAATCCCAAAGAGGACAAAAGGCAAAACATCCTTCATCACACCAAAAAGTTGGTAAGCATAGGCTTTATCATAATAGGTAGCAAGTCCAAATAGGATAAAAATAATTCCCGAGATAAAATAGACTATTTTAAGCAATACAAAATCTCCACCGCCATTTCACACAGAAATAGCAAAATTTTTACATTGTCACACTTATTAAACCATTATAGGATAAAAATCAATAATTTATACCTAGAATCTCTTGTATTTCAATGTATCAATTTTACAGGGTATCCACTTGATACATATATTTTCATAAAAATAAACCTATGATATTTATATTTTTTTTACACTTTATAGCTATGATCCTTCGCTCGTATATAGTTTTTACTTATAAGTAAGATACTACAACAATTGATAGGTGGTGCAATATCTTTAGATATTAAACTTGAGTTTTTATATTTTAAAAGGATAGCTATGCGTTTAAAAAAAATGTTGTTAACAACTTTGGCAACAACGATCGTTCTTGCTGCAGCAGGTAATGCAAAAGATGCGGGTCATGGGCACGATTATCGTACATTCCACAGTGATGGCACGATCACTTATGGTCAAATTTCAGACTCCTACACATCAGATCTCGTTATGTATTTAGCAGGCAACCAATTTATGGCCATGAAAAAAGTGATTCAAGGTTTTCAAAAAAAGCACCCTGAAATTAAGAGTGTTTATGTAGAAACGATTCCTCCCGGTCAAATATTGAAGGGACAGATATTGAAACAGGGTATGATCAATGGTCAAAAGACCTCGCAAAACCCGGATCTGTATGCCAGTGTTAACTTAGGACATCTCAAAAAACTCAAATCAAAAAATATCATGCATGCATATATGGTCTATACCCATAACCAACTGGAACTGATGGTAGCCAAAGGTAATCCCAAAAAGATACAAGGCGTAATGGATCTTAAGCGTGACGACCTTGTGCAATCCCACCCCAATCCTTTAACAGAAGGTATCTTTAAATTCTATGGGTCACAAATGCTTAAAGATCTCCATCTTTACGAAAAAGTCACCCAAGGAAAACAGTGCCAGGGTTGCTGGGCAGTTAAAGACAAAACTTGGTTTACAGTGCGTCACCACAGAGAGACCCCTTATCGTATTGAAAACGGCCAAGCTGATGTCGGTATCGTGTGGACAACAGAAGTGGAACATGCCAAAGCTGAAAACCGTGCCATCGAAGGGGTAAAAATCAAAGCACCTTACAATATGGCTCATAAAGTAAGTTATGCCATCGGAAAACTCAACAAAGCCAAAAACAGTGCCAATGCTGATAAATACTTGGCTTATCTTGCAACTGAAGATGCACAAAACATCTATGCCAGCTATGGTTTTATCAAAGCAACAGCCAATGATGTTGTACTTAGAAAGATTCCGTCACCTTAAAATGCAAATTTCTACTAAGTACAAACAGATCTGCATCCAAGCTAATTTGGATGTAGCATCAAGCGTAGCGAAGTTTTAACTCATCACCACGACTTCCAATGCCTGAACACCTTTATCTGTCTCACCAATATCATAAGAGACCAACTGGCCCTCTAAAAGCGTTCGTCTTCCTTCTGAAGCGATCTCTTTATAATGAACAAAAATATCCGCATCATCCTTTTGTTCAATAAAACCAAAACCCTTCTCCTCATTAAACCACTTTACACGTCCCTCTTTACGTTTCATACTCTTTACTCATGCTCCTTTTTTTCAATTGGCAAAGCGATACGGAATGAAGCCCCGCCCTCTATCTGAAAAGCTTCCAATTTACCGCGACAATGCTCATCTATAATCATCTTACTCATATAAAGCCCCAAGCCTGTACCGCTCTCTTTTTTTGTGGAGAAATAGGGGTCAAAAAGCTTTGGCATCACCTCATCCGGGATACCTCCGGCATTATCATTGACAGTAAGATAGCTGTAATGTTCATCTGCACTTTGAATGATAGCAATTTTTGGCTCTTTTATTTCATGGTCAACAAAAAAGTCTCGAGAATTTTTGATAAAATCCATAACCACTTGAATAATTTCATCCTCAAAACTTACAAAATTAATGTCATTGCTATACTCGATACTTATATCGATACCCTTATTTTGGATCTCTGAACGCATAATTTCCATCAGTTTATTCAGGATTGTCGTAAAATTGGTTATTTTAGGTTTTTTATTTGGATTAAAAAAGTTGGTAAAGGAGTTCATAGTGTCATTGAGGTACGAAACCGTAGCCCCAATTTTTTGCATATCTTTTTCCATCTCAATATCTTCACTAAAAGAGGAAGCAATCTCAATCTTACTTGCTAAAGAGGATATCACGGCTAGAGGTTGACGCCATTGATGAGCGATAATGGAGACCATCTCTCCCATTTGAGCTTTTCTGGCCTGTCGGATCATATTTTCCGTTGCCTCTTTTTTTTCTGTAATATCGATCCCTTCCACAACAATATGGACCATTTTGCCTTGCAGGTCATAAGCTGGGTGCATCGAAAAATTAATCCAGATGGTTTGCGTATCATTGATTTGAATCTGCAACTCTTTAGCCACAATACCCCCTTCTGACACCGTAGCAATATCCCCTTTGATCTCCTCAGGAAGACTCTTGCCTGCCCACCACATGATTTTATAAAAGGGTTTACCTTGTATGTCAGCCAATTTCAACTTTGACAGAAGCAAGGGAGCACTGTTGACAAACTTCACATGACCATGAACATCCAAAACGGCTACAAATGTATACATCTGGTTTAAAATAGCTTGAAAATTATACTCACTCTCTTGCACCAACTTTTTATGTCTTTCAGCTTCGGTAATATCTGTTAAAAAACCCAATACATAAGTAAAATCTTCAATCTTGATCGAACGCAATCGTAAATTAACCGGCACAATCGATCCGTACGATTGTCGACAAATTGTTTGTACATCTACCTTTTTGCCCCGTAAGGCATCATTAAAAAGCGTTTTCATACCCTTTTCATTTTTGCCCAATATCGTTGTGATATCAACATCGGCGATGTCTTGATCGCAAATATCTAAAAACCTCAGTAGTTGCCGGTTGTAGTGTAAAATCGTCTGATGTGGAGAGAGTATAAAAATACCATCAGGCGACGCTTCATTAAGAAGATTAAACTTATTTAAACTGGCAAAAGTCTCTTTATTGGACTTTTTCAGACGCATCAACAGGCGTTGAAACTCAGATGCGATATGAGCTATCTCATCGTTCCCTTGCAGACTCTTATCAAATTTAATGTCCGGATTATTATGGCTGCCTGCGATAATCTTTAAAAGACTTTTTACCCGTTTAGTGACAAGAAAATAGTAGATAAGACCCAATATAAAAAGACCGACCAGAAGTATCACTGTAAAGTTTTTAAGCATCTCAACGGCCATAGTATGGATGGCACCGCTGGCCAGATCAAGATCTTTATGATAGGCTACAAAGAGCCCTTTTTTTTCAAGTGACTGATAGGATAAAAAGTGTTTTTTCCTCCAAACCACATCCCCTTTATTAAATGAACGCAGCATCTTCATATACTTCGGCGTCCAGAGTTTGAGTTGCGGATTATTGGTATAAAGTATTTCACTGTTGGCATTAAATAGCCCTACATCACACTCATGAAGCTTGGCATAAAAAGCAAGTTTTTCATAAAGCTTGCTCATATCCTGATTCATATTAAGCAGATCATTTGTATCATGTATCAGCCTATCAAAACTATAGGAGATGAGTTTAGACTCATTGCTTTTAAGATAAGCAATTTGATTATCACGCATAAAATTATAAGAGATAATCAGGGCGATAACAATAATAAAAAGCATGGCTAAAGGTAAGAAAAGACGTAGTGGTAAACGTGTCAAGCTGCCAATTATGTTCATAGTTCCCCTCTTTGGGATTCATTATATGATGAAATAATTAAAAGTAATATTAAGGGGTTTAGGTAAGAAGGTTATGAAGGGGCCAAGCCCACTTCAGTAGTAATTAGTATTAAGCGTTTGCTTTAGCTTTAGCTTCTTCGGCAATCTTAGCAATCGCTTCTGGGTTATCCATGATATCTTGAGTAATTTTATAAGAACAGAATTTCGGTCCACACATTGAACAAAACTCTGCCTCTTTAAATACATCTTGAGGTAGTGTCTCATCATGGTACTCACGTGCTCTTTCTGGGTCAAGTGCCAATTCAAACTGTCTTTCCCAGTCAAAGCTGTAACGTGCATCAGACATCAGATCATCTACATCACGAGCACCTTTTCTACCACGAGCGATATCTGCTGCATGTGCCGCGATTTTATAGGCAATAATACCTTCACGAACGTCAGCTGCATTTGGAAGACCTAAGTGCTCTTTTGGTGTTACATAACATAACATAGAAGCTCCATGCCATCCACCGATAGCTGCACCCATTGCAGATGAGATGTGGTCATAACCCGCAGCAATATCCGTAACC
>JBFHUP010000005.1:0-16513 GCA_041589975.1 Sulfurimonadaceae bacterium
AAGGATGCCCTTGCGGCAATCAATGGCGGAATAACACCTGATTTGATTGTCACAGACCTTAATATGCCTGAGATGAATGGATTTGAGTTTTTAGAAGCTCTCAGACAAATTGATGCGACTAAGCGTACGCCGACACTGATGCTGACAACTGAGACAAGTTCAGATATGAAAGCTAAAGGTAAGGCTTTGGGATTAACCGGGTGGATTGTTAAACCATTTAATCCTTCTCAGCTTAAAGCAGCAATTACACGAGTATTACGACTCGATTAATACTAGAGCATAAAGGCTAAAAAATGTTAGCAGATAAAAAAGTGATGGTCATTGATGATTCAAAAACGGTACGCAGTTATCACGGCTCACTCTTAAGAGAGATGGGAGTAAAAGTTTTTGAAGCAGAAAATGGCATGGAAGCTTTGGAAAAGTCTTTGGAAAATACTGTGGACCTTTTTTTAGTGGACATTAATATGCCGATTATGGATGGATACTCTTTCGTTAAAGAGATACGGACTCAAGATGCACACCAAACGACGCCGATTATCATGATTTCAACACAGTCTCATGATGAGGATAAAATAGAGGCTTATGAGATGGGGGCTAATCTCTATGCGATTAAACCCATAAAGCCTGATGATTTGAGTCGTATCTTAAAAATTATTTTTGCATAGAATTACAAAGGATAAAGTATGAACCCTTTACTCGAACAATTTCTACAAGAAGCTCGGGAGAACTTAGCTTTTATTGATCAAAATATTGAAAATATCATGGATGGCGATGCGGAGCTTCTCAACGCAGTTTTTAGGGCTGCACATACCTTAAAAGGTGGATCCGGTATTGTTGGTTTTGAATCGGTAAAGGAGATTACACATCATGCTGAAGATCTTCTGGATCAGGTCCGTGCAGGTAAGTTAGAGTTTACCAAAGATATGGAAGAGGGACTGTATGATGCCTTTGATGAAGTAGTCAACCTTATAGAGGCGGCTGAAGAGAGTGAGGATATTGTTGATGCAGACCCTGAACGAGTCAATGAAATTGTTGCTCTAATGAATGATCTCATGGGTAAGGATATGTCTGCCGCTACATGGCAAAGTCCAATGACTATGCTTCCTGATGAGATGACAGTTGTTAATGATGCCTTACCGTTTTTAAAAGAGTTAAAGGATCCTGTCCCTTTTACCAGCACACCTATAACCGAGGATAATCTTAATGATACCCGTTTGTATGGTCTCTTTTTTGATCTTGATGAAAACTGTATGGTCTTTGGTAATGATCCGTTTTATGCCTTATCGCTACTTGGGGATAAACTTAAATATGTAACCACCTGTATGACTGATGCATCAGCCAAAGAGGTGATGGCTTCAGAGAGTGAAGATGAGCTGTTGGTTTTCAGAACCTCACTGATCGCTTATGTCTATGCGAGCTATGAAGATATCGAAGAGGCACTTTTTAACTTCTTGGATGATCTTCTGTTTAAACCACTTGATATCGTTTCGTTGTTAAACATTACCAGAGGAGAGGTAACCAGTTTAGATGTTATTAAAGATTTTGCTAAGCATGGTGCGGAGAAATTTTTATCATCAGATATTGAAGGTCTGAAATCATCTATTGCTGAAACTTTAACACTCATTGGTGAAGAGACGATTCAATATCGTAAATTGGTACGTCTTAAGGATGTGGTAGATCTGATTCAGCCGGCTGATTATGATGCTATGGTAGGATTTTTTGAAATTCTTAACAGCAGTGAGCCGTTTATTGTCGAATCAGCTCTTAGTGAAACTCCTGCTGTAGAATCAAGCAGCGAGAGTACAGAAGTCGTTGTTGAACAAAGTAGCAGCGAACCTGAAGTCGCGGTAACATTTGATACGGAAGATAAAGAGGTACTTTTTGATATGCTTCAGCAGCAACTGCTTCAGCTGCGAAAAAACAACAATGAAGCAACGAAAAATCGTGTAGAAGCTTTGATTCGCAAGCCTATTGTGAATATGGGATACCACTTCCAAGACTCTTACAGTTCTGTTGAGAGTTTAATTGAAGGTATTGAAGCTATTGTTTCACCAAAAGAAGCTGCAGAAAAAGAAGAAGCAGCACAAGCACAGCCTGAACAAAAACCTGTTGAAGTACCGGCTGAGCCTGTTGTAGCAGAAGTTGTCACACCTGCACCTGCACAAGAGCTTCAGGACGAAGTAGCTGTTGCGACGGTGGAGGAGCAACAAGAAGCATCTGAGCAGGTTGTTAAAGAGGCTATGGGTGAGAAAACAAAAAATGTTATTGGTAAAACGGTAAAAATTGAGCAGGAGTCCATTGATCATCTGATGAATATTGTCGGGGAGCTTTTGGTTGCGAAAAATTCACTCCCTTATTTGGCTGACAATGTAGAGAATATGGATCATGATACCATCAAACGTTCTATCTTGGAAAAGTACTCTTTTATCAACCGTCTTTCGATGCAGCTGCAAGATCTCATTATGAGTATGAGAATGCTTCCTATCTCTTATGTGTTTGATCGCTATCCTAAGTTGGTTCGTGATATTAGTCGTACCCTAAATAAAAAGGTAAATCTCAAGCTTAATGGCGGGGAGACGAAATTGGATAAAAATATCATTGAGATGCTTGCAGATCCAATGATCCATATCATGAGAAATTCCCTTGACCACGGTATTGAGATGCCAGATGACCGTATCAAATCTGGAAAAACTCCGGAAGGCAATGTAAATCTTAAGGCCTATGCTCAATCTGATAAAATTATTATTGAGATTCAAGATGATGGTGCGGGTATTAATGTTGAGAAAGTTATGAATAAGGTTCTTGAAAAAGGATTGATGACCGCAGATGCTTTGGATAAACTGAGTGAAAGGGAAAAAGCTGAACTGGTTCTGTTACCAGGTCTTTCAACGGCTGATTCTATTACAGAGTTTTCCGGCCGTGGTGTTGGTATGGATGTGGTTAAAAAGTCTATAGAGAGTTTTGGCGGTACCATCAATATTGTTACAACGCAGGGTAAGGGAACAACCATTACTCTGGCAATTCCTGTTTCACTTGCAGTCACATCACTGCTTCATGTCTCTCTTGGCGGTATCCATTACGGATTCCCAATGGAGAGCGTCAAAGAGACTGTCAAGATCGAGCAGTCTGAAGTGGCCATCTTGCATAATGAACCATTTGTCTATCTTCGCGGGGATGTGATTCCACTGTTATATATCAAGCAGATGATTGATATGGAAGCTATCGGTGACGGTATCTTGTCGATTGTTGTACTTAATATCAAAGGTAACTTGATTGCAGTGGTGGTTAATGAACTTCTTGGTCAATTGGATGTGGTACAAAAACCTCTTGAGGGTCTTGTAGAAAATCATCCGATTTTTAGCGGTACAGCTCTACTTGGAAATGGACAGATCATTATGGTTATCGATCAAGATGGGCTGTTGGGCATGAGTCATACTTTAAAAGAGGATGAGGAAGAGGCTAGCTAATGAGAGACTTAATACTTTTTAGCATTGATAAAAATCATTTTGCTTTAGGACTGGAAAATATCAAACGTATTGTTCAAGCAACAGCTACGACACCCGTAGCAGGTAATGCTAAAGAGATTGAAGGTGTCTTTACTTTTGAGAACAATGTTCTAAATGTATTGGACTTTCGAACGATGATAGGTGTCGAATCCTTTAGTGCCCGTTATGACGAACTTTTTACATCATTGGGGCAAAAACATAATGCTTTGGTGGAGGGATTAACGACAGCCATTGACAATGACCAGGAGTTTGAACAGTCTCTAAGTCCTTATGATTGTGCCCTGGGAAAATGGTTAGGATCTTTTCAGGCTTATGATGATTATATTATTGACTTGGTTAATAAATTATCTTCTGTACATACCAAATTTCATTTGCATGCGGCAGATGCTTATAATCAATCAAAAATTGATAAAGAAGCAGCTCAGCATATAGTTCAGAGCAAGGTTTTGCCTTTAAAAGAGGAACTTATGGGGTATATTAATACATTAAAAGATGATAAAGATTTGATTGCCAACTCGATGCAAAAATTCCTTATTATCGACGCCCAAAAATCATTTGCAGTAAGAATTGATGAAGTTGATGATATTATTGCGATTTCTGAAGATGATATTCAATCCTCAGAAAGCTTTGATGATGAGGATAGTTTGGTAAAAATTGATGGTATCTTTGAGTATAAAGAGAACCTTGTTAATTTGATTGACAATATACGCATGCCTGCAGCAAAGGAGTAGTTATGGCTATGACACTAACGGATGATAAAGTGGTTTTTGAAAAAAAGGTGTATGAAAATGAATTGGTAGCTTTAAAAGAGCATTTGGCTCAACATCAAAAGCTTACCATAGATATGAGTGCTTGTGATGATATGCATGGAGCTATAGTGCAACTGCTTTTGGCTCATCATGCTGTATTTACAAGCGAATTTATTTTTAGTGATAAAAATTCAACATTCAAAATGGCGATAGAAGGATTCCGTAACGTTGAAAACGATTGTAATTAGTAATAGAAAAGGTGGCAGTGCAAAAACAACAACAGCAGTAAATTTAGCGAAAATTTTATCCCGAAATCATTCGGTTCTTCTTATCGACTTTGATACACAGGGACATGCTTCTATTGGTGTGGGTAATGATCCTGTAGATGAGGTTCAAGGGGTACACTCAATATTCAGCGGTGGTACCTTAAGCCACACCTTTGTCCCAACCTATATCCATAACTTAACACTCTCACCAGCCAGTGAATTTTTTGATGTCTATGAGTATGCAGACCTTAGGGGTGTTTTGACAAACCGATTTAAGCGAGAGAAAATAGCTGATTTTTTTGAATATGTTATTATTGACACGCCTCCGACCTTTGATGCATTGTTGAAAAACTCTTTGGAAGTAGCTGATGCGGTAGTCATTCCTGTGGTTCCACATCACTTGGGCTTGGTTGGTGTCGGTCAGATGATAAGAGGGATCTATAAGATATCAACTGAGATAGGTAAAAAAATGGCCGATGTTGGTATTTTGCCTGTAATGTATAACCCGCATATCAATGAGCATAAACAAAGTGTGAAAAAACTTCAGATCGATTTTGGTAAAGATAAACTCTTTACACCGATAGGGAACTATATCGCTTTGGCACAGCAGTTTCAAAACGGCAACCAAGACCCGACGAACAGACGTGAGAGTAAGGGTGTGGCGGATTATGAACGATTTGTTTCAGAGTTACTTGCAAAGATAGGATAGTTTTTAAGATTCAGAGAGTTTTTTGATGGAGTTCAGTAAAGTAATACCAGCAAGAAGTTTGGCTACCAGTAGTGAACTGACTTAGTGGACTAAAAATGTTGATAAAATTTTGATAAGGAGTTACTAGAATGTATAGAGTGACAGTACAAAACCCATGCCGATGTTTTTTAAAAGATGGTTTGCCTGAAGAGCAGACGTTTAGCGACAAAGAGGCTGCAAAAGCAGAAGCTGAAGCCCTTTTGGCTCACATGAAAAAGAATTTTTGTAAAAAACACGCTTTTTCTATGGTGCCATTTGGATCAGAGTTTAAATTGGTTATTTCAGAATCATAAGGCTTTAGCCTCGTTTAAAGACCCTGTAGAGTACTTTTTGGCTCAACAGGGTTTTTTTATAGCCATTACTTGAGTCTATTAGGCTAAACTTATCTAAGTACATATTAGTAAGGTAGTCTTGACATGGTTGGACTCATGTGATATAATTCTTGCGTAAACCAATAAGAAGGAGTTTGTGTGGAAAACAACAATGAAGTTGAAAACTCTGAAGTGACCGAAGAGGTTGCAACGGAAGAGTCTGAAACGGTTCAAGCACAAGAAGAGAATCAAGAAGAGGCCCAAAAGTCTCAAGAAGAAATTTTAACTGAACAACTCAAAGAGTGCGAAGATAGGTTTTTGCGTACACATGCTGAGTTTGAAAATATAAAAAAACGATTAGAGCGTGAGAAAATGACAGCCATTGAGTACGCATCTGAAAAGTTTGCTAAAGATCTGCTTCCTGTTATTGATGCCTTAGGTATGGCTATCGAAGCGTCAAACAGTGATGCAGAACCTGCTGAACTTTTAGAGAAACTCAAAGAAGGTGTTGAAATTACGCTCAAGCAATTTACAACTTCGTTAGAAAAACATGGTGTGACAGAGGTAGCGTATGGAGAGTTGGATCCTGAAGTACATGAAGCTGTGATGCAAGTTGATAGTGATGAAGTAGAGAGTGGCCATATTGCACAGGTAATGCAAAAGGGTTATAAATATAAGGAAAGAACACTACGTGCCGCAATGGTAAGTGTTGCAAATTAATTAAACAATTTTAAAACAAAACTAAAAAGGAAATAGTATGTCAAAAGTAATCGGTATTGACTTAGGTACAACGAATTCATGTGTTGCTGTTTATGAAAACGGTGAAGCAAAAGTAATCCCAAACAAAGAAGGTAAAAATACAACACCTTCTATTGTAGCATTTACGGATAAAGGGGAAGTACTCATCGGTGATCCAGCTAAACGTCAGGCAGTGACAAATCCAGATAAGACAATTTATTCTATTAAGCGTATTATGGGTCTTATGATGAACGAAGAAAAAGCTAAAGAGGCTCACGATAAAGTAACCTATAACATCGTTGATAAAAACGGTATGGCTGCTGTAGATGTAGCTGGAACTGTTTATACACCGCAAGAGATCTCTGCAAAGATTCTTTCAAAACTAAAAGAGGATGCAGAAGCTTATGTAGGTTCTGAGGTTACTGATGCCGTTATTACGGTTCCTGCATATTTCAATGATGCACAGCGTAAAGCGACGCAAGAAGCAGGTACGATTGCAGGTCTTAATGTACTTCGTATCATCAATGAGCCAACTGCTTCGGCACTGGCTTATGGTCTTGATAAAAAAGGTGAAGAAAAAGTTCTTGTTTACGATCTCGGTGGTGGTACATTTGACGTAACTGTACTAGAAATCGGTGACGGTACATTTGAAGTACTGGCAACAGACGGTAATGCTTTCCTTGGTGGTGATGACTTTGATAATAAGATCGTTGACTTCTTAGCAAGTGAATTCAAATCTGAAAACGGTATTGATCTGAAAGCTGACAAGATGGCTCTTCAACGTCTTAAAGACGCTGCTGAAAATGCTAAAAAAGAGCTAAGTTCAGCTCAAGAGACAGAGATTAACCTACCGTTCATCACAGCTGATGCAACAGGCCCAAAACACTTAGTCGTTAAATTAACACGTGCTAAGTTTGAGGGTATGGTAGCGGATCTCGTAGAAGAGACTAAAGTTCATATCAACACTGCATTAGATGATGCAGATCTAGATAAATCTGAGATCAACGAAGTTATCATGGTTGGTGGATCGACTCGTATCCCTAAAGCACAAGAAGTTGTAGCTGCAATGTTTGGCGGTAAAGAGCTTAACCGTGGTGTGAATCCGGATGAAGTTGTTGCTGCGGGTGCTGCGATCCAAGGTGGTGTATTACGTGGTGATGTTAAAGATGTACTTCTTCTAGATGTTACACCTCTTTCATTAGGTATCGAAACACTTGGTGGTGTTGCGACTAAGATCATCGAAAAAGGTACAACGATCCCGGTTAAAAAGTCTCAGACATTCTCAACGGCTGAAGACAACCAACCAGCGGTATCTATCTCAGTATGTCAAGGTGAACGTGAGTTCGCAAGAGATAATAAATCTCTAGGTATGTTTGAGCTTTCGGGTATCCCAGCTGCTCCAAAAGGTGTACCACAGATCGAAGTTACCTTTGACATCGATGCGAATGGTGTTCTTACTGTTTCTGCTGAAGATAAAGCGACAGGTAAACAACAAGAGATTAAGATCACAGGTTCTTCAGGACTATCTGATGAAGAGATCGAAAAAATGGTTCAAGATGCAGAAGCTAATAAAGCTAAAGATACAGAGCGTCGTGAACTGGTAGATCTTAAAAACCAAGCGGACGCACTGATCTCTCAAACAGAGAAATCCTTAGGTGAGATCGAAGACCTGGATGCTGATGAAAAATCAAAAATCGAAGCAGCGGTAGCAGATCTTAAAGAGACGCTAAAAGATGATAACGCTACGAAAGAGCAGATCGAAGAGAAAGTGAAAGCTCTTACAGAAGTAAGTCATAAGTTAGCTGAGCAGATGTACAAAAAAGAGCAGGGTGGTGACGCTGGTGCTAGTTCAGCTAAAAAAGCTGATGACGATGTCATTGATGCCGAAATCGATTAATCTATAACTGCTTACATTACAAGTTCGCTTCCTGCGGCTTGTAAGCTTTTTCTCATTCCCCAACACCTCAAAATAATCAACTTTTATAAACTGATACAAAACATCTTTTTTGACATATTTACTTTTTTATATTATGATTAGAGTAATTACACTAATTTTGGAGGTGTATCATGACGCGTAAACAATTTTTACAACTCTTTGCACTTGCTTTGGGAGGTTTGGCCATGCCATTGTCTGCTGCACATGAGAAGATGAAACGTGCTCCTGCTTTTTTTGTTGGTCATGGAAGCCCTATCAATGCCATTATGGATAATGATTTTACACGCTCTCTTAAGGCTGTAGGCGAAAGCATTGAAAAGCCTAAAGCTATTTTAATGATCTCTGCACATTGGACACCGCCTTTTTATGGTGTTACCGTACATGAATCACCTACATTAATGTATGATTTTTTTGGCTTTCCTGAGGAACTTGAAAGGGTACAGTATCCGGCTCCCAATGCTGCATTTTTGACTTCTGATATCACGGGTTTGTTTGATGAACTTAAAGTGAAAAATAGGCCCTTGGATCATGGAGCATGGTCGGTACTGCTTCATATGTTTCCCCAGGCAGATATTCCTGTCATGCAGTTTGGCATCCATAGAGATCTGAGTTTGCAAGAGCATTTTGATTTGGCGAAAAAGCTGCGAAGTTTAAGAGATCAGGGAGTGATGATCATAGGAAGTGGTAATGTCACACACAATTTAAGATTGACCGATCGATCAGGTGAGGCCAAGGTGGTGGATTGGGCTGAAGATTTTGATGGATTTGTTAAAGAGTCAATTCTGAACAGAGATTTTGAGGCTCTAGTCGCTTTTGATAAAGCTAATGAGTATGCAACCATCGCTCATCCGACTTTGGAACACTATATCCCGCTGCTGTATGTAGCAGCTGTTTCTGATGAGCGTGATAAATCGCAGTTTCCTTATGAAGCCATTGATTATGGAACGCTTAGTATGCGAAGTTGGTTGTTGACGTAACGCAAGCTTTAGAGGTTGAAGCTTTATGTTAACCCTCGATCCGTTCTTGCTTTTCTAAAAGCTCTAGGTACAGGGTGCTTTTTTCTTCATAGAGTGCTTCGACATCAGCAAGTCTTTCAGCCATAGCAGTGATTCCTTCTTGGGCATAACACTTGGGATCTGCCAGACAGTTGTTAAGTTGATCAATTTCGGCTTCCAGTTTTTCTATCTCATTGGGTAGCTTTTCTAAGGCGATCTTTTCTTTAAAAGTGAGTTTCTCTTTGGTTTGGTTTGTAGATTTTTCTTCTTTTGGCTTGGCAGATTCTATGGCCCGTATCGTATCATCAATGTTAAACTCTTTAGCCATATCGGATACGGTTTTCATCTCTTTTTCAAGTTCGAGATACTCACTGTAAGGTTGATAACTCTCTTCAATCAGGCCATTGCCTTTAAAGATGAGAAGTTTGGAGGCAATCTTGTCGATAAAGTAGCGGTCATGGCTGACTAAGATAATAGCTCCTGAGAAGTTTTGCAGTTTCTCTTCCAAGATGTTAATCGTTGGGATATCCAGATCATTGGTTGGCTCATCTAAAATCAAACAGTCTACTTTTTTGGTAAATAGCAAAGCTAAGGCGACACGGTTTTTTTCACCACCTGAGAGTAGACCGATCTTTTTACTCAAAAACTCTTTAGGAAACAGAAAGTTTTTTAGATACCCAAAGACGTGCATATTGCTGCCTTGGACATCGACACGGTCACCGCCATTGGGACAAAAAGTTTCTAAAAGGTCTTTGTTGTCATCGAGCATCTCACGGTGTTGATCAAAATAACCGATCTTAAATTCACCCCGTTTGATCTTACCTGAGTCAATGGGCATACGTTCAAGCAGGATCTTAAGCAGCGTTGATTTCCCTGTACCATTATGTCCCACAACGGCAATAATATCTTTTTGCAAGATACGGTGGGAGAAGTTTTTAATCAGGACTTTATTGCCTAAGGTCTTTGAGATATCTTCGATCTCAAAAAGCATCTTTTGTCTGTTTAAACCCTTTTCATTTTGAAAACTTTTTTTCTCCCGTTCAAGCTGAACACTCATGGTCTTAATGAGACTTGGGTTGCTTTTAGCTTGTTGACGTAGATCCATAAGACGGGCTTTTCTACCCTCATTACGTTTCAGTCGGGCTCTAACCCCTCTGGAATACCACTCGTTCTCTCGTCGTACCAGTCGCAGCAGGTTTTCATGCTGTTTTTGCATCACTTCTAGCATCTGCTGTTTTTGTTCCAGATAGTTTGAATAACCACCGGCAAAGGTTGTGAGTGCTCCATTATCTACTTCGACTGTTTTGGTCGCGATCTGATCGATAAAATAACGGTCATGAGAGATCAGTACCAAAGTGAACTGCTCTTTGAGGATAAGCTCTTCAAGATACTCTACCATATAGACATCAAGGTGGTTGGTAGGCTCATCTAGAAGTAAAATATCTGGTTTTTGAAGCAGTAGGGTTGCAAGAGCTACACGACGCTGTTCCCCACCGCTTAACAGATCCACCGAACGATCTTCAAATTGTTCGAGATCAAACTCTTTGATGATACGATCGATCTTTTCATCGATGTTCCAGGCACTGTGGTGATCCAAAAAGGCAGAAGTCTTATTAAAAGCATCCGCTACGGCTGGGTCATCATACTGGGTCTCCATCTTTTGAGCGAGAACATCATACTCTTGTAACGCCTGTTTGATCTCAACAAGACCATCTAAGATGGACTCTTTGACAGAGTATCCCACTTTAAAGACAGGACGCTGGGCAAGCATTTTGACTTCCAATCCGCCACTGACAATACGATCTCCATCATCGACTTCAAGATTCCCTTCGATGATCTTCATAAGTGTTGATTTACCGCTACCATTTTTACCCACGATAACGATGCGTTCCCCTTCATTGACATGAAAATTGACATTGGTAAGAATTTTTTTAGTGTCGTAATGTTTTGTAACGTCTAAGAGATCAATAAGTGCCATAATTGTCCAGAATTTTTTTTGATATTTTAGCACACAGCACTTAAGAGTAGGGTACAATACTCTTTTATAAAGGAATACAATGCTAACAACCATTATGGTGATCTTTTCACTCTATTTTGTGCTTAAAGTCTATATCTCTATTATGCAAATAGGTTATGTCAGTAAGGCTCGCAAGCTTAGCCCTGTTTTAATGCCGGCAGCTGATTATCTCAAAGCGGGAAACTATGCCATAGCCAAAGAGAGACTATCTATCATTAATTCATTAGTAGAGTATTTAGCATTTATCTTTTGGTTTGCAGTAGGGCTGAAATGGTTGTGGAATATCAATCCGCAGTCCACTTCAACCATGGATACCATTTTAGTAGTGTGGAGCTTTTTAGCTATCAGTTACCTGATCTCTTTACCTTTTGATATTTATACGACTTTTAAAGTCGATAAGCGTTTTGGTTTTACTAAAACGACGCCAGCTCTTTTTATCAAAGATAATATTATCTCTTCGATTATCTCTTTGGTTGTTGCTGCAGGTATTATTGCTATCGTAGATGTCATTATCAGCAGCAGCGAGATGTGGTGGCTTTATACTTTTGCCTTTTTGATGGTTGTGGTAGTGCTGCTTAATATCTTTTTCCCGATTATTCGGGCGATGTTTTTTGATAAGCTCTCTCCTTTACCCGAAGGGGAACTTAAAGAGCGGCTTACCAAGCTGTTTGAAGCCAACGGTTTTAATAGTTCGGGCTTGTTTGTTTCAGATGCCAGTAAGCGTGATTCGCGTCTTAATGCCTATTTTGCAGGGCTGGGTGCTAAAAAACGGGTGGTTCTTTTTGATACTTTGGTAGAAAAACTCTCTATTGAAGAGCTCGAAGCTGTGCTAGGTCATGAGTTAGGCCATTATAATCACAAAGATATCATTAAAAATATCGCTATGATTGGACTGATGCTTTTTGTAACACTTTTTGCTTTTGGTAATATCCCTGAGGAACTCTTTGTGGATATGCATATTCAAGCAACACCGGCTGTACTGATGATGATGTTTATGCTGCTTTCTGCACCGCTTTTTTTTATGTTGATGCCTTTGATGGGTAAAGTTTCTCGTATGAATGAGTTTGCTGCTGATGAGATGGGATCACAGTTAGGCGGAAGAGAAAACCTGGTGTCAGCTCTTAAAAAATTGGTGACAGAGAATAAATCTTTTCCTAAATCGCATCCGATCTATCTTTTCTTTTATGCCACCCATCCGCCGGTTCTTGAAAGATTTGAAGCGATGGGTGTTGATCTGGGTCAAGAAGATAATAAAGCCTTGGAGGGTGAATGCCCCACGCTCTAAAGTCACTTCTGGAGTATGGCTCAACACAATTAGCGTCTATAGCCCAACGTCCAAAAAGTGAAGCGAAGATCCTCTTAGGGTACTATTTGGGCAAAGATCAGCTTTGGCTTATGACACATGAAGAAGATGAGGTTGAAGATGTGCAGGGTTATTATGACCTGATAAAACGCCGAAAGGATGCTGAACCTATCGAATATATCACAGGAAAAGTATCCTTTTACTCTCAAGAGTTTATTGCCGCTTCGGGAGCTTTAATTGCCCGACCGGAGACAGAGTTATTAATTGATGCGGTCTTAGCCTCAGTTCCCGATAATTTTGACGGTCATATCGTGGAGGTGGGTGTCGGAAGCGGTATTATCTCAATCGTTCTGGCTCAGCAGTTGCCAAAAGCAAAAATTAGTGCTGTAGATATCTCAAAAGATGCTTTGAGAGTTGCAGAGCAAAATATAGAAAAATATGGTTTGCAGGATCGTATTACACTGTATGAGGGAGATCTCTTAGGGCCTATAGATGATAGTATTGACCTTTTGGTCTCTAATCCGCCTTATATCGAAGCAGGTGTTTTTCTGGAAAAACCACTCGATTATGAGCCGCAAAACGCTCTGTTTGGTGGCAAGGTGGGTGATGAGATTCTCAAACGCTTAATAGATGAAGCGGTTAGTCAAAAGATTCCTATCGTAGCATGTGAGATGGGTTATGATCAAAAAGCTGCTCTTTGGTCGTATATTGATGAAAAAAATTGTTATGATGTGACATTTTATAAAGATCTGGCCCAATGGGATCGGGGGTTTATTATGCGATTAAGGGGTGAAAAAGATGCGTAGATATATAGTCATTGGCTATTTGGTACTTTTAAGTGTGGTGGTGGGAGTCATTCTTACTTTGGGGGCTTTGGTCGCTCCTGTGGTTTTTCATGCTCATGATTTGATGACCTTGCCGATCACACACTATCAAGAGGGTCTTGTCATGCAGGAGATCTTTCGCCGATCAAACTATATCTTTATGTTTGTAGCCTTGGTGATTGCAGTTTATGAGATTTATGATTATCGGCATGGCCGCAGAGATAAGATAGTCATGATCTCAGCATTTATTGTCTTATATACCATTATGATGTTTGTTTTTTATTATACTCCGGAGATGACACTATTGCAACAAGCCCAGCAAACCCAAAGTGAAGCCTTTAAAAGCTTGCATTTAGGTAGTGAACTTGATTTTAAAATTATGTTAGTTGCTCTGGTGACATTACTGCTACGCCGTTTTACACAGTTGGTGCGAAAACGCTAGCGTGCTTCTATCGTAGAAAATCTTTACAAACTTTTCTAAGAAGCAGCAAAAGCCTTAAGAATTTGCTTAAAACAGCAATTATTTGAATATAATGATGTCATGAGATTTTTAACCCTACTTTTGACACTGCTTTTGTTTCTGGGTTGTTCATCCAAAACCCCCGATACTGCGGCAGTTCAAAATAGCATTGTGGCTGACGCTTCAGAGGCGGAGACTCAAGAGAGTGATGACTTTGATGATGAATTTGAGGATGAGTTTGCACAAGAGGAAGTTTTTGATCCTTTAAGCGGCTATAATCGTTTCATGACCACTTTTAATGATACATTTTATGTCTATGTTTTAGACCCTGTTGCTCGCGGTTATCGTTATATACTTCATAAAGAGATACGAAGCAGTATCGGTAACTTTTTTCACAACCTTCTATATCCCGTACGTCTGGTCAATAATGTGTTGCAACTTAAATTTAAAAATGCTGTTGAAGAGACAGGTCGATTTTTAGTTAACAGTACCGTAGGAATTTTAGGGCTTTTTGATCCGGCAAAAAGTTATTTGGAATGGGAAAAGCATGATGAGGATTTTGGACAAACTCTGGGCCATTATGGTGTCGGCGGCGGTTTTCATATCGTATTGCCATTTTTAGGTCCATCAAACCTTAGGGATACTTTCGGACTCTTTCCGGATGCTGAGTTAAGTCCACTGTATGATAACGGCCGATCTTACAGCATAGCTCATAATGATCTTGAATCTTTAGGATATATTGGTTTTGAACGCCTCAATTTTGTTTCATTGCATATCGGAGAATATGAAGAACTTAAAAAAGATGCGGTGGATCTTTATCCTTTTTTGCGTAATATCTATGAGCAATACAGAGAAAAATTAATCAAGGAGTAGTGTATGAAAATGAGAGTTTTATTATTGGCGGCGATTGCTGTTATGATGGCACCTTTGGCTATGGCAAACAAAGAAGAGGTAAGTGACCGTTTTATGAAAAAAGCCACGGCGGTGGTTGACATTGTCAAAAATAAAAAATTGTCTGCTGATCAGCGAAATGATGAAATTATTAAGACTATTGATCCGCTTTTTGATTTTGCACTCATGGCTCGCTTGAGTCTGGGTAAAAAGCATTGGAATGCTTTGGGTAAAACCAAGCAGGCGGAGTTTACCAAGCTTTATGTTAAACGTATGAAGAACTCCTATTCTCAAAAGATTGATAATTATACAGATGAAAAGATCGTAGTAAGATCCGTCAAGCAGCCTAAGAAAAGTCGCATCGTTTTAGTGACAGACCTGGTTGGTGCCAGTGACAAAACAGAAGTGGTTTACAAATATCACAAATTGAAAAAAAAGCTACCGGGTAAAGATGCGTGGCTGGTTTATGATGCGGTTATTAGCGGTGTAAGTATCATTACAACAGATAAGTCTCAGTTTAAAGAGGTACTGCGTGAAAACAGTATTGATTTTTTAATGGATAAGATGCGACAGAATCAAGAGTAATGTCAATGTTGAAAAAACTCTATCTTTCATCGCTGTTTATCTATCCGAAACGTTTTATCACAGCTTTTGCTGCCATTGTAGTGCTGCTAGGTTATTTTGCCACACAGTTAGAGATTGATGCCTCTGCAGAGACTCTGCTTTTAGAAGGAGATAAGGATCTGGAGTTTTCCAGAACGGTGGCAAAACGCTATGAATCTTCTGACTTTTTGGTTATTACCTTTACACCTAAGGCCTATCTGCTGGCTGATTCTACGCTCAAAACGATTAAAGAACTCTCTACAGAATTGGAAAAGCTTCCATCGGTTGATTCGGTGACCTCTATTTTAAATGTTCCTCTGTTGCAAAGTCCGCCTAAGCCCGTTAAAGAGCTTTTAAAAAATGTACCCTCATTAGAGTCGTCAGATACGGATAAAAAACTGGCTCATAAAGAGTTTTTGCAAAGTCCGCTCTATCAAGAACATCTCGTAAGTAAAGACTTTAAGACGACAGCTCTTTTAGTCAATTTGATCACTGAAAGAAAGTTCATCAAACTCAGAGATCACAGAGAAGATCTTTTAAAACTCAAAAGAGAAAAAAAGATTACTTTAGCACAGCTTGAAGAACTTAAAACGCTCCATAAAGAGTTTAAACTCAATCGTGATCGTCTTAGAGAAGAGAATCATCAAAATATCATCAAGATACGAGCTATTATGCAAAAGTATAAGAAAGATGCCCGTCTTCATCTGGGTGGTGTTGGAATGATTGCGGATGATATGGTGACCTATGTCGCATCAGATCTCAATACCTTTGGTATGGCTGTTTTGATACTGCTTATTTTGATTTTGGGTGCTCTTTTTAGAGAGTTTCGCTGGGTGGCCATTCCCATCTTGGTTTGTGTCAGTGCTGTAACGGCTTCAAGCGGAATTTTGGGTATGTTTGGATGGGAGATTACGGTGGTCTCATCCAACTTTATTTCTTTGCAGCTGATTTTGACAATATCACTGGTGATCCACCTTACAGTGAAATATCGGGAATTGCTCTTTAAAAATCCTGAAATGACACAAAAAGAGTTGGTTTTAGAAACCGTGCTTTCTATGGCCAATCCCTCATTTTTTGTTGTCCTAACGACTATTGCAGGTTTTACTTCCTTGGTTTTAAGCCAGATCCTACCTGTCATGAATTTTGGATGGATGATGAGTATCGGT
>JBFHUP010000006.1:0-16158 GCA_041589975.1 Sulfurimonadaceae bacterium
AACTTTTTGAACTTTTTGAACTTTTTGAACTTTTTGAACTTTTTGAACTTTTTGAACTTTTTGAACTTTTTGAACTTTTTGGACTTTTTGGACTTTTTGGACTTTTTGGACTTTTGGAAGCGTTTGAGATTTTAGTTTTGTTGTGACGTGATGACTCTGTTGTCTCTTTTTAACTTTTTTAACTTTTTTAACTTTTTTAACTTTTTGGGCCGCTGTGTGGGTGTTTGCTTTTTGAGTTTGAATGCCTTTGAGGCTTGTTGAACTGCTTTTGTCTCTCTTTTGGGATGATAGTGCAGGGTTGGTGGTCACTGTTGTAGGTTGCTTATTTACAGCCGCTACAGTAGCTTCATGTCTGTTCTGGACGGTTTTGCCAACCGTTTTAGGTTGACTGCAGCCCCAAAAAAGTAGTACCGAAAAGAGTAGGCCAAAAAGAGGATAATTCATAACAGTTATATCGGCTTAATAGGAAAAAGTTGCAATGATGGGAAGATGATCGGAGTATCCCTCTCCCACATGGTGTTTAAAGCCCCCACGATGACTAAATTTCCACCGAAAAATCTTTCTCCCCTTGACAAGATAAGCAGGCATAAATCTTTTAAAACTTCTCTGATTATACTCGATTCCGTGATGATCTATGAGGGATTTGGGAATGATGATATGATCAAGCGTACTGTTTCTTCCTCGAAAGAGATAAGACCAACGCTGTTTATAAGGCAGATCCATCCAAAGATTGTAATGATATTTATGGTCAGCTTTTTCAAAGAAGGCAAAGCTGTTGATGGTTTTACCATGGGTCGTATGCAAAAAGTGATTGATACCAGTCACACCTTGCGTATCATTATGTCTTTGGTTCTTTTTAAAAGTATTGAGTTCATTATAATTGCTGTTAAGATCCCCGATGATAAGATAATCCTCTTTTTTATCCAGCTTTTTGACAACTTTTTGCAAGGCTTTAGCATAAAGAATCCGTTTGCTCTCCGGTCCCCGTTTTGATTTCCAATGATTAACAAAGATCCGTAGATTATGGCCCTCGATATTAAGTGTCACATCCAATATGGATCGAATACCATCATTGGGCTCGACGAGGATCTCTTGCTGTTTGATGATAGGAAATTTACTTAAAAGAGCATTGCGGACAGTCGTTGGCTTTTGGGTGGCTATGGTATAGAACTTATAGTAACTCCCAAAGCGTTTTAAGCTGCTTTGTAAATCTTTTAAGGCTTGCAAAGATTCAATCTCTTGTACCGCGATAATATCGGCTTGCATATCATGGATCGCTTTTGAAAGATTATGGAGTTTGATGTGATAGTTTTTTTGATTCCATTGAGCTTTGGTAAAAGGGATGTAGTCTACATACTCCTGTCCTGACTTTTCAAGGTCAAAAAGATTTTGGAGGTTATAGTTAGCTACGGTGAATGTTTTAGCCGCAAGGCTAAAACAGATACAAAGTAGTAGAACAACGAGTTTCACGAAGCGATGCCGGAAAGTCTTAAGAGTGCATTGGTTTGCAGCTTTTGACCCCTGAATTTTTCAAACAGGTCATGCATACTGTGTGTGGCCCCTTCTCCTAAGATCACCTCTTTATAATCATTGGCAATCTTTTCATCAAAGATAGAGTTGTCGACAAAATAGAAGTAGGCATCTGCTGAAAGTACTTCCGCCCACTTGTAGCTGTAGTAGCCTGCCGAGTAACCTCCTGGAAAGATATGGGAAAAGCTGTTTTGAAATTTATTATAGTGTGGAGCCTGGATCAGGTCATTATCATGACGGATAGCATCAAGAAGCTCTTGTACCTCTTGGCCTTGATACAGTTTGTCATGCAGTCTAAAATCAAACAGACCAAACTCCAGTTGACGTAGCATACCCATAGCGGATTGGAAGTTTTTGGCTTTAACAAGCTTATCGATCATCGTATCACTTAGGACTTCTCCTGTTTGGTGATGTTTGGCAAACATCTGCAGCACTTGCGGTTCATAGGCAAAGTTTTCCAAAAATTGGGATGGGAACTCTACGGCATCCCACTCGATTCCATTAACGCCGCTGACACCATTTTCTGTCACTTCACTCATAAGGTGATGGATGGCATGTCCCATCTCATGAAAAAGGGTTACTACATCATCATGTCGTAGCAGTGACGGTGCTGTGTCACTTGATGGAGGGAAGTTACAAACGATAAAAGCAGAAGCGAGTTGCAAATTGTCATTTTCATCCCTGCAGTGGGCCTGCCAGTTGTGCATCCAGGCACCGCCACGTTTATCTTTGCGAGCTTCGAGATCGGTTAAAAGACGGGCTTTAAGTTCATTGTCTATGTAGATATCATAAGCTTTCGCTTTTTTATGCCAGAGTTTAGTCGTAACTTCTCTGAACTCCATGCCAAAGAGTTTGTAAAGAAAGTCAAAAAGTCCTGAAACAACTTTAGATTGTTCAAAATAGGGGCGGTAAAGCTCTTCGTCAATATCATAGTCCCGAAGACGAAGTTTTTCTGCATAATAGGCAGTATCAAAACTTTTGAGTTCATCAAGCCCCTCTTCTTTGGCAAATTGCTCTAAATAAGCAAGCTCCTCTTTAGCTTGAGGTTTGGATGCTTGCTGCAGATCCGTTAAAAATGAGATAACCGTATCCGTTGACGGAGCCATTTTTGTAGCCAGTGAGAGTTCTGTGTAGGAGTTAAAACCTAAGATCTGGGCACTCTCTTGACGAAGCTGCATGAGTTCATCGATGATCTCGCTGTTTTGCGGAGCTCTGGTTGTATAGGCTTTATAAAGCTTTTCCCTATAATCCCTATTGGGACCATAGGTCATATAGGCAATATAACTTGGCATCTGAAGGGTGAATTTATAGACGGTTTTGCCATCAACCGTCTCTTTAGCTGCTTCAATATCACTAGCGGGTAAGCCTTCGACATCTTTTGGATCTTTGATGATCATCTCAAAAGCATTGGTGTCATCTAAAACATTTTGGGAGAAGTTGTTGCTGAGATCTGATTTTCGGATATTGATCTCTTTAAGACGCTCTTTTTTGGTATCATCAAGAGCGGCACCTGAGAGTTCAAATCCTAAGATAGATTGATCTAAAACCATCTTTTGGGAAGCTGATAGGGTGTTGTACTGTTTGTTTTTGATCTCTTTATAGGCGTTATAGATATCGATATTTTGCCCGATCTCAGTGGAGTAGGTTGTAATGACCGGCAACGCATCGCTGTAGACCTGTTGGGATTTTTCAGAATTATTCACCGCATTGATATGTGACAAGGGCGTGAAGAACTGATCGAGATACTCTTCTATCATCTCGAAGGGACGAACGAAGTTCATATAACTCTTATCTTTAATGGCTAAAAGCTGGTCAATTTTTTTTCGATTCTCATCAAGTTTGGTTATGAGATCTTCATTAAAGGTCTCAAGAAAGGATTCATCAGGAAAGTTTCTAAACATGTGCCTACTTTTTTTGCTGATATTGTAATATATTTTTATTAAGTGATTCAAAAAATAGACACTAAATAAGTGGATTAAGATGTAGCGTTAGTAAACAGAAGGGTTTTGTTCAAAAGATGAACGTAAAAGGGGTTGATAAAATAAGGATTATGCAGTATGATGTGTGATATTAAAATCTGCGTAACAGCAGTAAATATTTGACCCAAAGGAAAACTGATGAAAAAAGTGATTGCATGGATCTTGATGGTCATCTTGCCAAGCCTGGCTGTGGCTCTTGATCGCCCCAATGCCCTTGAAGTTAAAAAAGTTATCGATTATTATAAAAAAGGGCAGGGTAAAGGTGTTATCTTAGTTGAGACAGTGCTTTGTAAAGGTGTACATCGCAAGGGTCCCGATGCTAAAGATCCGACGGATATCGTGACGACAACTTCCTTTAAGCAGGGTGAAACCATTCTTTTGTGGATGAACTTTTTAGTACCAGAACGCGATCGAGCGAATATTCATTTCGAGTTTATCCGTCGTGGAAAAGTTAGACGAGCAGAAGATCTTGAGATTACCGGTGCTACACGTTATCGCTCATGGAAACGCCTCTCAACATCCAGAAAAGGTACATGGGAAGTTGTAATCAGCCAAGAGCTTAAAGATAGAGATGTAGAGCTTTCTAAAATTACCTACACCGTAGAATAATACGACTAAGGAGCAAAAGCCCCTTAGTCTACGTTAACACTGGGTTCTGCTCAGCGGAGGGCTCGCGTCGCTAGCTCCTTTGCGGTTTGACAGCAAAGCGAGCAAATATTTTTCACCTTCTAGATTTTTTATGGGTACTATTTGAAATTTTAAAGCAGCTAGCTACGCCGTCTTAGATTTTGCTATTGAGCCATTGAGTGAGATTAGTTGCGTCTAGTGCTCCACTGATTCTATCAATTTCCTTACCGCCTTTATAGAGTATGATTGTCGGAATGGATCTGATTCCTTTTTCAGCTGCAATGGCTTGTTCTTCTTCCGTATTGAGTTTCGCAAAGCGAACTTTTCCAGCAAAGTTTTTGGCAGCTGCTTCAAAGTTAGGTGCCATGGATTGGCAGGGTCCGCACCATGGGGCCCAAAAGTCTACAACAACGGGGATATCATTTTTTTCTAGGTGTTGGTTGTAATTGTCATTCGTAAGATTGATGGGTTTAGCCTCAAACAGAGAACTTTTACAGCGGCCGCATTTTGCTTCAGTCGCTGTAGTAGGGATTTTGTTTGTACCATGGCATGATGGACAGACAATATGGATCGTATCACTCATTGAATTTCCTTTTTAAGATTGTTAAAAAAGAATTATACTTAAGCCTACGATAAAAAGTGAATTAAACCTACATAAGAAGTGTAAGAAAAAACGAGCCAACTAAAGGATATAAAAAAGAGCTTGGAACAGTTACAGACTACATCGAACATAAACGCCTCCTTGCTTCAAAATTTTTGGGGAACCTTCATTGTACATCTAGAAATATTAAAGAAATATAAAACAATAAAAAATAATATTATAACTTTTATTTTCACTATATTGAGATGATCTGCTTCCATTTAGGGATAGATGAAAAAATTGGATAAAATACAAGAAAAAAAGAAGCTGCTTATGTATGATGAAATGGTTGAGACTTTAAACAAATATGCCTACCACTATTATGTGTTGGATGATCCTATTGCAACAGATGAAGAGTATGATATTTTGTATCATAAGGTAGTAGCCATGGAGGAAGCGGACCCTTCTATCATCCGAAAAGATTCTCCTACTCAACGTGTGGGTGACAGGGTGTTAGATGCCTTTGATAAAGCGAGCCACGATTCTCGGATGTGGAGTCTGGAGGATGTTTTTAATCATGATGATCTTATCAAATGGGAAGAACGTATCTCCAAGTACAGTGATAAGCTTACTTTTTATTGTGAACCGAAATTTGACGGAGCAAGTCTGAATCTCATTTATGAAAATGGAAATCTGCTTCAAGCGATTACGCGAGGTGACGGTACGATGGGTGAAGATGTCACCTTTAATGCTAAAACAATTAGTTCGATTCCTTTGGTTATTCCTCATCAAGAGCGTATAGAGATCCGGGGTGAAGTGGTGATCTTTAAAGATCACTTTGAAAAGATCAACCAAGAGCGTGAAAAAGCTGGAGAACCGCTCTTTGCCAATGCTCGAAATGCTGCGGCAGGTAGTTTACGACAGCTGGATACGGCAATCACGGCTCAACGTAAACTGACATTTATGCCTTATGGCATAGGCAATAACACCTTGCCGATGGCACTTTTAAGTCAGCGAATGCAAGAAGTCATCTCATGGGGTTTTAGAAAAGCACCCATGGCAACTTTGTGTCAGACCAAAGAAGAGATAGAAACGGTCTATCAAAAAATGGTAGCCGAACGTGACACTTTTCCGATGCTTTTGGATGGCATGGTGGTTAAAGTTGACAGTATCGATGCTCAAGTAGATATGGGATACACCGTAAAGGTACCGCGGTGGGCAGTTGCCTATAAATTTCCTGCTATAGAGAAGGTCACTACAGTTAAAGATGTGATCTTGCAGGTAGGAAGAACCGGAGCGGTAACCCCTGTTGCTGTAGTAGAGCCAACAGACATCGAAGGGGTCATTGTCGAGAGAGCCACGCTGCATAATTTTGACGAGATCAAGCGTAAAGATCTGCATATCGGTGACACTGTTATTATCTTGCGTAGCGGAGATGTGATTCCTAAAATTATTAAAGTTTTAACAGATCGAAGAACGGGTGCGGAACAAGAGGTTCCTCGTCCTGAGTATTGTCCGGTTTGTCATGGACATCTGCTTGATGAAGGGGTTTTGTTAAAGTGCCAAAACCTCTCTTGTCGAGCACGAGCTATTGGTTCGATTAGTTATTTTGCGTCTAAAAACTGTCTTAATATTGACGGATTGGGTGAGCGAATTGTCGAGATTTTGTATGAAGCCAAACTCGTAGCTTCGATTGAAGATCTTTACACGCTTAATATTGATGATCTTCTTGCTTTGGAAGGTTTTAAACGTAAACGCAGTGAAAATCTTTTGGCAGCTATTGAAGCATCTAAAGGGTGTGAAGTGTGGCGTTTTATCAATGCATTAGGCATTGATCATATTGGTGAAGTAAGCTCTAAAGATCTGAGTGACCATTTTGGATTGAAGTTTTATGAAGCAACTTTTGATGAGCTTGTAGCCATGGATGGCTTTGGAGTTGAGATGGCCAATGCTTTTGTCTCTTTTTGTGAGATTAATGATCAACGTATTGTTGCATTAATGGATGTAGTGCAGCCGCACTATGCCCAAAAAGAGCAGGCAGCGGATAACCCTTTTTTAGGCAAAACGGTTGTCTTGACAGGTACCATGAGTCAAAGTCGCGGGGTGATTAAAAGTGAACTGGAGGCTTTGGGTGCCAAGGTCGCAGGTTCCGTGTCAAAAAAGACGGACTATTTGATCTATGGTGAAGATGCAGGCAGTAAATATGATAAAGCAGTCAGCCTGGGTGTCGAAACTTTAACCGAAGAGGCGATGCAAAAACTAATAATATATAAGTAAAACTTATTGTATGATTGAGGGATAAATAGATTAGAAGGATTATAATGTATCTTACTTATTTATTAAGTTTTTTTAAAAGCAGATTTGTTTTTCTTTTTTTATTTGCACAACTGATGATTTATCTGGTTTTGCATACGGTATATAAAACAGAGTTAGCGAATTTTTTAGAAGATGAGACTACTTCTTTAGGCTCTAAGATCTCCTTGGTACAAAAACAGCAGGAAAGATACTCTACAATCTATTTCCATGAGGTTATTAATCGACCAGCAGTTTTACGTCTTATGGCATCAGTCAAAGACGCATCTCTAAAAGAACAATCACTCATAAGAAAAAAACTTTTTGATGCCTTACAAAGCAGTTATTTGCGTATGAAAAAGCTTGATATCAGACAGTTACATTTTCATCTTCCTAATGCAGATAGCTTTTTGCGGATGCATAAGCCGGAAAAGTTTGGAGATAATCTAAGTGATATCAGATTTACTGTGGTAGAAGCCAATAAGAAAAGATCATTTATTTCTGGTTTTGAAGAAGGGCGAATATTTAATGGCTTTCGATACATCTACCCTTTAAGTTTTGAACACAGACATCTGGGAACTGTAGAGATCTCAGCATCATTTTCAGGTCTCAATAAACTTTTGACAGAAAACTTTGGCGGCAAAACCCAATTTTTGATCAAGAAATCTTTGGTTGAAGAGAAGGTGTGGGAAGATGAGAAGAGCTTTTATAAGAGCACCATTTTACATAGTGACTATGTTGTTGAACGTGGATATGAAGAAAATAAACTCCAAAAGTTTGTATCAGAAAAGCTTTCTGAAAAGATGCAAACACCTATCAATAAAAAAGAGGCATTCTCTTTATCCACGTTTTTTGAGGGTTCCGCTTACATTATTAGTTTATTCCCCGTTGCTAATGCTCAAGGTAACCATAAAGCAGCAGCATATGTTATCGGTTATAAAAAATATGAGTTTATAGATACGTTAATTGATGATCTTATTTTAGCAGCTATTATTTTTACCGCACTTAATGTGCTTTTTTCTTATTTGATGTATTCTATTTATAGAAGCAAACAGCATGAGATGGTGCAAAATAAGATTATGGCATCACAGACGCGGATGGCAAAGATGGGAGAGTTGTTAAGTTTGATATCTCATCAGTGGAAGCAGCCCCTATCTTCTTTATCAGCTCATATTGCTAACATGGAGGTTAAATATGCCTTCGACAAGTTAGATGCAGAGAGCTTTGATCATATTAAATTGGAGATGAAAACCATTATTAAGCATCTTTCAGAGACGATGGAAACATTCAAAAATTTTTATAATCCAAACAAGAAAAAAGAGCTGTTAAATCTTTCGGATCTTATTAAATCAGCCGTAGCATTGATCAAGCCTAAGATTGAAGGACTGCAAGTTGAGATGCGGTACCATTTAGATACTTCTGTAGAATATGAAGTTTATCGCAATGAAATGACCCAAGTTATTATGGTTCTGTGTCAAAATAGTCTCGATGCTTTTGCTGATAATAAGATAGTCGATGCATACATTAATATAGCTTTGTATCGAGAGAAAGAACATATAGTTATTGAAGTGATAGATAATGGCGGAGGTATTAATAATAGTGATGTCTTAAATAGAAATGATCCCTATATGTCAACAAAAGAATCAGGAACTGGACTTGGTCTTTTTATGGTTGACAATATCATTACAGAAAATCACCAGGGGACTTTTGTGATGCACAATGTGCATCGCGGATTAAAAACGCGTATTGTAATTTGATTCTATCAGCTATTACTGTTTTATTATGTATTAAAACTCGATAATGAGTGAGAGTGTTAAGAGTGAATATTTATTAGCAATACCTGCACCACCATATGTTGTGATAGCACCTGTGCCTAAGTTGGTCTGTTTTGTGATACCCCTTGCTTCTTCATACTCTTTGTATTGATAGGATATTTTAAGCACACTATCATCACGGATCACATAATCTAGACTGCTATATAAGCCATAGAAGGTAATGCTGTTAAAACTGCTGTCAAACTGCAGTGGCGGGGTACGCTGATGATGGGTGTCATAATCATCAGCACTGCCGCTGATAGATCGTTGTAAGGCAAAGATGAATTCACTGTTATCGAAACTTTTTGTGTAACCCAAAGAAGCATACAATGCATGAAATTCTTGGATATAGGTGATACCTATGCCATTAAAGTTTCCAGAAAGATCCCGAAACCCAGGATCTGAAGAGTAGATATAAAATCCGTCACTGGCAATCCATTTGGTTCTTTCATAGCTATAACCCAGTGAGAAGAAATAATCCTTATTGATTTTTTCTTTGAAATGAATATCTAATAGTGTGACATCTGTGACTATCGTATTTTCATGATGTGACCAATGGGACCAGTCTGGGGTGTTCATAAGCCAGTCATAATCATCCATAACTCCTCTGGTGTCTGAAATGTTTTTTTTCAATGAGGCCTCAAACAAGATACCATTTTTAAGTTTTCCAGACGCTCCGATTCCTAAGAGTTTGACATCAGAAACTTGCCAGATTAAGTCGCTGAGCTTTTTGGTGTCTGTATAGACGAGTTCTCTAGCGGTTGCAGTGTAGTTTGAAACAGAGAGATGATAATGACGATCCATCTCGGCATGAAGTGTTGCAATTAAACAAACAGTAACCGTACAAAGCTTTAAGCTTATTTTATTAAATATCAAAATGCATCTCCTGAGTTTTTTTCATTGCCTGTAATCCAATCAAAAAATCGAACGGGAGCTAAAAGTGTTCTTTTGATGATATTAACAGGTGCCATGAGTATATCAGTTCCTAAGTCTATACTGATATCGGGTTTATCTAGGGTTCCTTTAATGGTAATGGTGGTCGTTAATGAGCCATCTTCACCTAAAAGTAAGTAGCCTGCTATGGGAACAGAGGATAGGATCTTGCCCATATCTTTAAGCAGAAAAATACGTAAGGTTAAGTTGATGGTGTTCTCTTTAAGATCGACACTTCCAGAACCAAGGATATTACTTGCATTGCCTTTGAGTTTAATCGATTTGATGTTGACTATACCATTGTTTTTTTCAAATTGAATCTTTCCATCTTTGACTTTAAAGCCATCAGCATTAAATCCTGGATCGTTAAAAGTAACCAATGCAGGTATCGTATTAAGAAAGCTTAATATGTTGTTATATAGGGCAAAACCCTTGAATGTTGACTCTTTGAGTTCGATACCGCCTAAAAGTTTTTTATTATCCCCTTTGATAAAGAAGTTGTAACTTCCCCCTTCCAGACCGTCAAAGTTTATCAGTGATCGGATAAAACTATCACTGAATTTTTCACCATAGATTTCTATATGTTGGTCTTGCAGTGCTAAAAGAGCTTCTCCCCCTTTGTGATTAAGGGATGCTTTAATTATCGTGTCATTGATCGAAGCGTGAAGCGTACTGTAGAGAATCTTCTCTTTTTGGGCCAGCTTTAAATAACCTTCTTTGGCATTAATATTGATAGGAATCATCTTCTCGTTGGCATCTGAAGAGGGCTCTAAAAAGGGTTGAAGGTCAAGATTGGTATTTTCGATATCAAGGGTTAAACTTTTATCCCAATGGACCTTGATAGCGTTGTTGATAACAGTCTTAAAGCCTTCTTTATCATAGGTGGAGGCCAGGAAAATGGTCTCATTAGTATCGTTGTTGATATAGCCTGGAATCGGGAAATAGTTTAGCGTGGTAAAGATGTTAAAGCGTTCCAAATCACGGGTGATAAATGTAGTACGTCCCTGTTTAATATCATACTTTTGAAAAAAAGGTGAGTAGGGATAGAGCTTAGTAAGATCATGAACCGTAAATTGGTGCAAGGTCTTGTTCAAACTATAACTTATGTTGAGATCTTTTTCATGGACTAACAGATGGTCAGCTGCCTCAATATCAAAGCGGATTTTATTCTTTTTGATCTTTAAAAGCTGGGGTTTGGTCAGTTGGATATTGGCGTTGAGGTTATCCAAGCTTATAGCACCCTTTTTTTTCTTTGAGTCATAGTTAAAGTTAAAATCGCTTTGAAAGGCATCTTTAAATCTGAAATCATGGATATCCAGAGTCAGTTTATCATTCATGTTAAAAGTGATTGAGTCTAGGCTGATAGGTTTGTCATCGTGAGAAAAGACGATACTGCGAGAGGTCTCGAAGTGTCGGCTATTCTCTTTGGCTACTTTGATATCAAAAGGGTGTTCAAGTTGCAAGGTTTTGTTGTTGGCAAGCAAAGCTGTGAGCTCTTTAAAGTGTAAGGCAAGCGTGTTTTGTTTGAGTTTGTTATTTAAAGAGAGTTGACCGGCAATAGATGCTTCAAAAATACCCGGTGTATATAGATGGATGTTCTTGACACTTAAAGTATGGTTTTTATCGATAAACATGGAGTGTTTGCCCGCCAAGAACTGCATGGAGTTAAGAAGTTTCCAGTTGGAGTTTGAATTATGTATCAAGATGCCATCTTTTTGAAACTTAAAATGCATGGTGAAGTCAGTCAGCAGTTTGATGAGTGCTGTATCAAATTGCGAGACATAGACTTTGATATCACCCAATAATGTTTTGAGATTGAGTTGTCCTGAAAAAGAGGTATCAAGGGCTTTAAAGGATTGAAACTTAGCATAATCAATCGTAAGATTGTTGTTTTTAAGATGGACTGTTGCATCATAGATATTGACAGGATAATTATTGATGCTTAAACGAGCATCTTTGACTTTGACATCACTTTGGATGGAAGTTTTTTGGGATGTAAAGTCATACTCTAGATTGAAATCAATACTGTTGTTTCCGCTGAATTGCTCTAAAGGGACTTTTTGCAGATAGTGCTCAATGATGCCTAAAAAAGCTTTGTCTACAAGCTCTTTGGTATGAAAAGATAAGCCGAGTTTAGGATTATTGTTGAGATCTTTAAGTTCGACTAAGGTATTGGTAATTGGATGATTGGCATAAGTCGCTTGATCAGGCTCAATATTGAGGTGATGATTTTCATAAGATACCAAAGCTGAAGGAGCAACGATAGGGTAGAGCTTCGGATTGAATTGGTAGGATACATTCTCTACTTTGGCTTTGGCCTTGAGATTTTCGAGGAACTGATGAGGTTTGTTGAATGCAAAGTTTGAAGAGAAACTGTTGAGTTTAAAGCTTGTTGCTTGAAGTTTGTCAAACATCCAGGGTTGAACATTGTCGGGAATATCAATAAATCGTGTGATAAACCTCAGATCAGAGACAGCATTACTGTTGGCTGTCAGTTCTACTCTTCCTCTTTTAATGTCTACAAAAAGATCGATTTTTCTATCACGATCCACAAGAGCCAAAGCGAGCATCTCTATATGATTATGTTTATCATGCAGTCGTACTTCACCTTGGAGGTAAAGGTTTTTATTTTTGAGGGATAATGTCAGATCGGGTATAAAGATATGAGACTCTTTATATTCCAACGAGGCATTAAAATCGAAGTTCTCAGATCGTGCATAAATAGAGTGGTTTTCATACTTAAATGCTACGGTCTGGGATGGAGATATGTAGCGGGGAATGTTGATATGATGGATACTGTTTTTGGCGATTTGTAAAAGCAGATGGAGGCGAGGAAGATCAGGTTGGCTTTTTTTTGAGGATAGATTTTCAATACTCTCAATATCAATATGAAGTTTTTTATGCCATTTAATGTATACTTTTGAAAATTTATGGTCAAAGATCTCCATGTTTTGTATGGAAATTCCCTGTTTGGCCCAGATCAAAAGTGTAAAGATTGTTATGATTAATGCAATTAGAAGAATGAATAAGAGTCTTATTGTTATAGAAATGATACTGCTTTGTAGCTTTTTGGTCATATATTATCTCGCACTGCCTATCAAAGTGAAAAAACTCGTTCATATCCCGCAAGGTTCTGTTGGGCAGATTATAACACACTTACAGAAAAATGAGTCGATAGCCGTTATACCCATAGATAAACACCTTTTCCGATTTTTCGGTCAACCTCAAAGCGGCTGGATAGACCTACAGCACAAGGTACTAAGCAAAGGGGATCTTCTTTATAAGCTCTCGCACTCCAAGGCAGCTGTTAAAACGATCACTTTGGTGCCCGGTGAAACACGGTACTTTTTTTTGAAACAATTAAGCAGTCGATTTGGTCTGCAAGAACATCTCTTAAATAGGTATTATGACGAACGTATGCCATGGGCTGAAGGTTTTATTGTTCCGGAGACCTATAATATACCTATGGGGCTCAATGAAAAACGGATCATAGATGTCTTGTATCACTTCTCTTATAAAAGACATAAGAAGATGTCAGAAAGCTTATTAGGCAGTTATGAAGAAAAGCAGTGGTTTAAATATATGAGAATGGCATCGGTTATTCAAAAAGAGGCTGCAACGGTTGAAGAGATGCCGATTATTGCTTCGGTTATCTATAATCGTATTAAAAAAGGGATGAAACTTCAGATGGACGGGACACTCAATTATGGTGAGTTTTCGCATCAAAAAGTAACACCTTACAGGATACGACACGATAAATCTCACTTTAATACTTACAGATACAGAGGCTTGCCCCACATTCCTGTATGTGCGGTCAGTCCGAAGGCTTTAGAAGCTGCTGTAAGGCCTGCAAAGACCGATTATCTCTATTTTGTCAAAAATAAAAAAGGTCTTCATGACTTCTCGCGTTACTATTCTACACACCTAAAAAACATATCAAATGGGAAAAAGTGAAACAAATCTAAATGAGTTCGGCAAATAACATTGACTCTTTAGGAAGTTTATGTAAAAAAGTGGTAAGATTCAGAATAAATTTCTAGAAATTTTAGACTTCTTTAAGTTAAGTGCTTAATTGATTCATTTTTATTTAGTTAGCTGCATAAAGATGAGTCAAACTCAAATAAACTTTAAATATAAAGATCATTCTAAGCAAAGTGACTATGATTGTATTAAGTCACAATTGTGTGCCTTATGGAATTATCGGACTTTGCGGATCTATATATTTTAGACTATTTCAAACTAAAAAGGAAAGCAATGGCAAAAGGTAAACGCGTAGGGATTGTTGGTGCTGGAAATGTCGGATCTACAGTAGCTTATTCACTGGCTATGACAGGTGCATGTCATGAAATTATTTTAAGAGACAACAAAATCGATATTGCTAAGGGTAAAGCCTTAGATATGTCTCAAGCTGCGGCTGCAGTACGTTCTCATACTGTGGTAAGCGTAGCAGAAGATATGAGCCAACTGGTTAACTGTGATGTAGTTGTGGTCACAGCAGGTAGCCCACGTCTTCCAGGTATGAGCCGTGATGATCTTTTAATGATCAATGCAAAAATCACTAAAGAAGTGATGCAAGGTATTAAACAATACTCTCCGGATGCTGTAGTTATCATGGTTTCTAATCCACTGGATGCTATGGTTTATGTAGCAGTAAGAGAACTTGGTTTTGAACGTGGTAGAGTTATCGGTATGGCAGGTATTCTAGACTCTTCAAGAATGGCATCATTTATCCAAGAAAAACTTGGTTACGGTGGTGGTCAGATCCGTGCATCAGTTATGGGTGGTCATGGTGATGATATGGTCCCACTTCCACGCTACTCTACTGTTGCAGGTGTGCCATTAACAGATCTTTTAACCGATGCAGAGATCGATGAGATTGTGCACCGTACACGTCATGGTGGAGCAGAGATCGTGGGTTATCTAAAAACGGGTTCTGCTTATTATGCACCAGGAAAATCTACAGCTATCATGGTCGATGCGATCTTAAAAGATACCAAACAGATTCACCCATGTGCCATTATGCTTGAGGGTGAATATGGTTGTACTGATATGGTACAAGGTGTGCCTATTATGATCGGTGCCAATGGTGCCGAAAAAGTTATCGAAGTGACTTTAGACGATAGAGAAAAAGAGATGTTTCAAAACTCTGTAAACTCTGTACAGAAACTCATTGACACTTTAAACGAAAACAAATTCTTCGAAGGAGCGTAATAATGGCAACACGTATTGAAAAGGATACTATGGGAGAAATGCAGGTACCGGTAGATGCTTACTGGGCTGCACAAACTCAAAGATCGATCCAAAACTTCGCCATCGGTGAAGAGACAATGCCATATGAAATCACGCGTGGTTTTTCTATTTTGAAAAAAGCGGTTGCTTTAGTGAATAAAGAGCTTGGTCTTTTAGATGCTGACAAAGCGGATGCGATTGCACAAGCAGCGGATGATATGCTTGCAGGTAAACTTGATGGTAACTATCCGCTGGTTGTCTGGCAGACAGGTTCAGGTACGCAATCAAACATGAACAACAATGAGGTTCTTGCTAATCGTGCTAGCGAGATCTTAGGGGCTGACTTTAGAACTGAAAAGCGTGTTCACCCAAATGACGATGTTAACAAATCACAATCATCAAATGATACCTATCCTACAGCACTTCACGTAGCAGCAGTTATCTCATTAGAGGATCGTGTTTTACCTGCTATTGCCAAACTTAAAGCAACACTTCAAGCCAAAAGTGAAGCTTTTGCAAATATCGTTAAAATCGGTCGTACACACCTTCAAGATGCTACGCCATTAACATTGGGTCAAGAGATCAGTGGTTGGGTTGAGATGTTGAATAAATCTGAAAAGATGATCAAAGACTCTATGGATGCAGTTCGGGAATTGGCACTTGGTGGTACAGCTGTTGGAACAGGTCTCAATGCTCACCCGGAACTCGGAGAACGCGTTGCAAAAAAAATCTCTGAACTGACAGGTAAAGAGTTTGTCACAGCTCCAAACAAATTCCACGCTTTAACATCTCACGATGCGTTGGTATTTACACACGGTGCACTTAAGGCTTTAGCTGCAGATATGATGAAGATTGCCAATGATGTTCGTTGGTTAGCATCAGGTCCTCGTTGTGGTCTTGGTGAGATCGAGATCCCTGCAAATGAGCCAGGTTCTTCAATTATGCCGGGTAAGGTTAACCCGACACAATCAGAAGCCGTAACGATGGTTACGTGTCAAGTATTTGGAAATGATGTAGCGATTGCAATGGGTGCATCTCAAGGTAACTTTGAACTGAATGTTTTCAAACCGGTTATCGCCTATAATTTCTTGCAATCATGTAGAATTCTTGCAGATTCTATCGTTTCATTTAATGATAATGCGGCAGCAGGTATAATGCCGGTCGAAGATAAGAT
>JBFHUP010000007.1:0-16115 GCA_041589975.1 Sulfurimonadaceae bacterium
ACAGCGTGTAAAGATAACGGATCGAGACCGAGTGGTACAGCCCGAAGCTAAAGGCATGGATCGCTTGGGAGATGGCAAGCAGGGTGACATTTTCGGGAAACATAAAGATAACGAGCCATCGAAAAACCGTCAATAAAAGACTGAGCATCATCAGATTGATCAGGCTGAATTTTCTTAGAAGCGGACCTTGGAAATTGAGCATCACGATCTCGCAGATCACCCCAAAACTCCAGAGATAGATCGTCATTTGAGAGCTTAGCCCATGGGCTGTTTCATGGATAAAAAAGAAGCTGTAAAAGGGCATAAAAGCGAGCTGCATAAGAAACAGACTGATCCACAGATACTTATCTTTAAAAAAGACCCCGAGTCCCTGTATGCTCTCACCTGGATCACGGGACTCATTTTCTACCCAAAAGAGCAAGCCCAAACCAAAAACCGCGATCATCACAACCGTAAAGATCAGAAAATGAATAGCATTGTAGGGGTTTTGGATGTATTCGACCAAGACCAAAGAGACGATGATAAATCCCACCGAACCATAAAGGCGTACTTTACCGTAACGGTCATGGGCGATATGTTTTAAAGCGATCACTTCCACATAAGGCAGAACCAAACTGATCCCAAAACCAAAAATAAGTGCTACCACTAAAAGCGACCAGAAATAATCAATCGTCGGGTAGACCATCAAGGCAGAAACGATGGATAATATCAAGGCAAAGACAAAGACATTTTTGGTCAAACGAATATATTTGACAAACAGAAACGGAGATAAAAAACGAATCAAGGGTGAAGCGGCCATAATAATACTAAGATCTATAAAGGAGTAGCCAATGAGATTGAGCACTTTTGGCATAAAGATGACATAAACCGCTACTTGAGCAAAATAAAAAAAGTAAAAACCGGAGAGTGTAAAAGCGAGCATCTAATCGAGATCATAGATCACAGCAGTCTGACTGAGAAGATCATGTGGCATGAGTTTTTTAGGGTGTAACAGCGGCAATAAAATCCCCATGACAAAGATAAAAGACAAAAAGGTCAGAAAATAGGCGAAAAAACGGATGACCAGCTGCCACAGCTTGGGAGCTTGTAAAGTCTTGGCATCCACAACCTTGGTCCGAGATAGTCGTTTGCCGGGTGTTCTTCCCCCGTCAAACTTCCATAAAACAATGACAATCGTTGCAAACAGACCGATCTGTGTTATGGCAATCAGTGGATCAGGTTTAATCTCATTGCCATGTGCATCTACAGGTTTGATACCTTGTAAAACATCTAGCGTACTTACCTGTTGCATCTGATCATAACCAAAGATCGACATCACCACAAAAGTAATCGGCAGACCGATCATAAAAATATCGATCACAAAAGAGAGTATCCGTGACCAAAAACCTGCATAGGTCACATGGGCATCAAAAGCCACTTCGGCTGTTTGGCTATCTTTTTGCTGTTTTACTTTTCGCCAATTACTTTTTTTCATAAGACCCTAAATAGTTTCTTTACTCAAAGTAATATTTTAAAATCAGACTGCTTTGAATACCTGAAGCATCACCAAAAAGTGCCAGACCAGCCTCACCAGAAATAGTAACCTGCTTGCTTAGTGAATATTCCAAACCTGCAGTCGCTGTAAAGTAAGAAGTGGATACGATGGTAAGCCCATTTTGGTTTTCTGTATCATAATCCTCAAAAGTCGCACCATAATAGAATTGTTTGTTCTTATCCATATTTCCCAAAGCAAACACTCTTAACTTATAGTTCATCTGCTCGGTTTCATTATTAGGCGTAGCCTCTGTTGTAGAGAAGTGAATCGCCGGTTCAAATCGTAAGTTTTTACTCAGATCAAATGTCGCATATAAAAAGTTGCTGTCATCTACACCAACACCCACTCTGCTCGATGAGCCTTTACTCTCAGCCATGACAACCGATACCAATAACAATCCTGTAACCATAAGTTTTTTTAACACGTACGCTCCTTAATTATAATGAGGCCATTTTACCGTAAATTTATGCTCTAACGCCCTATTTTTTCGTTAACAGGCAGATATTTTCAACCCTTTCGATACTCTGGGCACTTTGCGGGTCGGAAGATAAACTTTGAAGATGAACAATCGTGTAATCATTACAGTAGTGCTGATGCAGCTCCTGCATAGGAACAGAAAAAGGGGGACCCTCTTGTTTACCTTGATCATACTCAAAAGTGATTAAGAGCTGACTGGCACCCTTGGCCAGATGACACAGTTGTTTGGTGTACTGTTTTCGCATCTCAGGCGGTAACGCAACGAGTGCCGCTCGATCATAAACCGCGTCTATTTTCCCCAGCATGGAAAGTTCAAGGTTAAAAAAATCCCCGACAAAAATAGTGATATTGTGATAGCTATACCGTTTAAAAGCACCTTCATTTTTCACTTCAGGCTTAACCTGTAATGCGTTAAAAAGCTCACAAACAGCACCCTCATTAAGCTCTACAGCCACCACCTCCAAGCCTTGATCTAAAAGCCATGCGATATCCAAACTTTTACCGCATAACGGAACAAAGATACGGTTACCTTCTTGTAGTTCTAAAGCATTAAAATGGTCTTTTAAAAAAGGGTTCGTCTCGCTTAAGTGCCACCCTGTCTGTTGACGCTCCCAAAGCTGATGCCAAAAATCTGCCTGCACTTTGTATCACTCCTTATGAAAGTTTTCAAAAAAGGCATTGTATCAGAAATAGTACCCCAAGGCTAAGGTTGTTCGGTAGGTATCCCTATCATCAATACGACTGTTTTGCAAAACTTTTGCATCATAATGGTTATAAAAAATGGTATTTAAAATCGCATATTTTTTACTAAGCCTGTAGATACTTAACAGTTCAGCCTCAAAATGCACAGCCTCCTCATGGACCTCAAAGGAAGCATCCAGATATCTGCTGCTTACATACTCATAGGCCACAGAAGGAATCATCTCCAGATTGCCCAGGGTAAAACGGCGATAAAGCATGGCTTCGACAGCCGCCCCATCTTGCATCACATTAAACAAGGTGTTCATTTGAAAACGCAGATCAGCGGCTAAAGGAAGCGTGAACTGCAGGCCTGTATCTAAAAGCCCCTCTTGGATACGGGTTACCGATGCGATATGCATAGCACCTACTTGTGCCAATCCCATAGAGAGTCGATTCCCCTCTAGCGAATAAAGCTCATCTCGGACAATGGCAATAATTCCCAAGGCTGGACCATCAGCTTGATCATGATAAAGCTCCTCTTTGTACCCTACACCCACAGCAAGGATACCTTGCGGATCGGCAAAGAGTACGTGCATCATCATAACTAAGGCGATCAAGTACCTCATGGCAACTCCCTATAAAAACAGTTACACTCTATCACTTTTGGATGCACTTTTAAGTGACCCCTGTCACACAGTTATCGTTCTTGGCTCTTAGATTCCCGGGATTCGAGGACAGCGTTTCAGTTTGCTGTTTTTATAGTACCAGCCCCACGCCTTTTTAAGATGATGGCCAAAGATAGGCAAAGGCAGCATCATAGCCCGTTTTTCACTGCGATAGACCAAAGCTGCATTTTTACCGTTATCCATCAGACAGATGATATTCATATGATCTTTATAGCTGTGGCGTTTTGCTTTGCCTTCGCTTTTGTTTTTGAGATTATAAGCTACCGCCCGTCCCATCGCTTCCGCCAAATGGCCCTGCTTGGCCCGCCACTGCACTCCTTCGATCGCTGCGACATCACCTACGGCATAGATATCTTCATGACCTTCGACCTGACAGCACTCATCGATCTTTAAAAATCCCGCTTCACTTAAGGGCAAGCCGCTTTCAACAACAACCGGATGCCCTGTACCTGCTGCGATAAACATATTAAGATCACTTTTTAAAAGGGAGTCATCTGCAAAATGGACCCCCTCGGAGCTGAACTTTTTGATCTTTTTTCCAAAGTGCATATGAATCTTTTGAGCGGTAAAAATCTTCACCATCATATCAACCGCTTTATCCCCCATCTTTTGACCCGGACGCTCCATAGGAGCAAAAAAGTTAAGCTCAAAATTATCCCGAATTTTCAGACGTTTCAAATAGTTATGGACATTAAAAATCATCTCAAAGGCAGGTCCACCGCGAACTGCCGATGTATCTTTAGGATTGGCCCCAAAGCCCATAGAGATCACGCCCTCACCCTTTTGTATCAATGCATCAAGCTGGGATTTCAGTACCAGTGACTCTCCGGGTTTGCCACAGATCGATGGAGCATGATCTTTGCCTTCAATAGGCATCTTTCCAGAGCCCATGGCCAATACCAAAGTCTCATAAAGCTGTGTCCCCTTTTTAAGTTTTAACTCTCTTTTTTTCGTATCAATCTTGGTCACTTCATCAACGATTAAATTAAAACCGTGCACTTTGGCAAACTTGGCTAAAGGCAGCGACACATCTTCAAAACTGCGTTTGGCTACAGGAATCCAAATCGATGTCGGATAGAGATAAAGATAGTCACGATCAGATATCAAGGTTACTTCAAATCCATATTTTCGTAAATAAATCGCAGACTCCAAACCACCAATACCACCACCAACAACTATAACCATGACAACTCCAAAAATATTTCTATAAGTATAATGCATCTTTTGTGCAAATCAAAAAAGCCGTGAACAAAAATAGCTCAATGAGTAAATTTCGTTATACTTCCGTATGATATATTTTACCATGGCTTTATTAGCCGAAGCCAAGCCACTCATAAAAGATCTCAAACTCACTTTACAACAGCAAACCCCTTTTGCCATTTATGCCAATGAAGATGTTATGCTTATCATCTCGGGCATGGGACCTGACCAGGCTTTAATGGCCACAACCCACCTTTTAACAAAATATCCTGCATCGCCCCGTGACATCATAGTCAATTTTGGTATCGCCGGGGCTATAAAAGATTATAAGATCGGTGAAATTATTACTGCTCACACCATCAAAAACAGACAAAACAGAAAGTTTTACCCCGATATGCGTCTTTCCCACCCTTTTAAAGAGGTGGTTTTAACCAGCCTTGATAGCGTCCAGACTCAAGAAAGTGCTGACATCCAAGCCGTCGATATGGAAGCCTATGGCGTCTGTCAAGCGGCCTTAAACTTTGTCAAAAGTTCTCAGATCGCAGTCTTTAAAGTCATTTCTGACCATTTTAGTGCCGCTATCCCTACTAAAGAGCAGGTTTATGATTGGATCCAGCCTCATATCGAGATCCTGATGGCACTGCTAGATAATGCCCAGACCAAACTGCCAGACAAACTCTCCTACTCTGACACACTGCAAGCCAAGATTGAAAAAAATATCATGACGCTTAAGCTGACGCAAACACAAGCCAATCAGCTCCATGACCGTATCAAAGGGTACATCCTAAGACATGGCAAAGAGCCGATGATGCCTAAACCGTTGCCTGAGATGACCCAGCATAAAAAGGAGCAAAAAGATGCCTTCAACAAACTTATCAACATCCTTAGCTCCTAGTTTTTCTCATATCTATATCGAAAAAAAAGCTTTAAAACATCCCAAGAGTTTGGAGATTTTGGGGCGTTTTAAACATGCTACGATCATTGAGATCGATCACTACAAAGATCTTTTTAACCAAAGAGCTCAAGACTTTAGAGCCCAAAAACAGACACCTAAACTGATCCTTGCCATCAAAGAGGATACCTTTTTGTATGAAGGAAGCCAATACGCCGACGGTTTTGGATTTGAGCAGTTTTACTACACCCCTACGATGCTTAATTGTCTTTATGATTGCGACTACTGTTATTTGCAAGGGATGTACACTTCAGCCAACATGGTAGTTTTTGTCAACCGCGAAGACTTTTTTAAAGCGACCCTAGCGTATTTGGATAAGCCGATGCTGGTTTGTACCTCTTATGATACCGATCTTATGGCGGTGGAAAACCTGATCGGTGAAAACAGGGATTGGATCAACTTTGCCAAAGATCACCCCAATCTGCATCTGGAACTACGTACCAAATCTGCCAATTTTGCCACCATTAAAGATCTCAGCCCAAGCCAACAGATCGTGATCGCTTGGACACTCTCACCCCAAGCCATCATCGATCAGTATGAGGCCAAGACCCCGTCGCTTGCCAAACGTCTGGCTTCGATCAATCAGGCTGTTGAGCTTGGATGGCAGGTCAGGCTCTGTCTCGATCCCGTCATCTACACCCCTGAGTTTCAAACGCTTTATCCCCCTTTTATTGATGAAATCTTCTCAAGCATCGATCCTCAAAAGATTTTTGAGGTTACGACAGGCAGTTTTCGCATGAGCAGTGCCCATCTGAAAGTGATTAAAAAAATGGGCCATACCGATCTTGCCTTTTACCCCTATGATGTAAAAAACAACATGGCCACCTATGAAAAAAGTATCGAATCAGAGATCCTTTCTACTATGAAAGAGAAGCTTTTAAACTACATTCCTGACACAAAATTGCGTCTGTGGCAAACTTAGCTATACAATTTCGTTTTCTTTTGCTAGAATAAGTTATGAAAAAGACTTATAGGTATGCTACACTTTATATCAGTTTCATTGCCATTTTTTTAGCCTTCTATTATGCTATCAATATTTTTACCCAAGACAATATCAATTTGCAAAAGCAGATACTTATTAAACAAGCCCAGACCCATTTTAATTCCATCATCAATACCCGAAAATGGAACTCTCAGTATGGCGGTGTTTTTGTCAAACCTCAAAAAGGACAAACAGCCAACCCCTATTTGCATGACAATACGCTGTATGTAGATGAAAACCTCACTCTGATTCGTATCAACTCGGCATGGATGACCAGACAGCTTTCAGAATTGGCAACCATGAAAGATTTCCACTTTAGAATTGCCAGCCTTAATCCTCTTAATCCCAACAATCAGCCAAACGATTTTGAAAAAAAAGCTTTGGAGCTTTTTGCAGCAACTAAAAAACGTGAATATTATGAGATCAATAAAAACAGTGATTTTAACTATATGGCTGCTTTAGAAACAACACCGGATTGTCTTCAATGTCATCCCGTAGGCTATAAGGTAGGTGATATCCAAGGGGGTATCAGTATCCGTTTAGACAGCAGTGAGTTCTGGGAAGTATCCTCTACGATGAAGCAACATGCTCTGCTTGTTGCAATGGTTATTGCTATATTTTTGTTCATCATGTTGTGGCTCATTCGAAAACAGCTGCAAACCAATGAAATTTTACAAGATAGGGTTGAACGACGTACCCAAGAGATCGCATCGACCAAAGAGCTGTTACAAGTTGCCATGGATGCCGATTCAAGTCTTTTGATGATGGTTGACAATCTCGATATCATTTTTGTCAATAAAGCCCTGCTCAGCTTCTTTCATGTCGATAGTCTGGAAACTTTTAAAACAAAGTATGGGTATATCTCCAGCACCTTTGAGATGGTGGATGATCCTGACTATATCACGCAGTATGTCAATGGAGAGCACTGGTTATCCTACCTGCAAAACAAAGAGGGGCAAGATACCAAAGTCATGATCAAACGGGACAATCAAGCCTATCACTTTCGGGTCTATGCCCAAAAATCCAGATCTACAGATAAATCTCTGATGACTATAATCTTTGATGATATTACATCGCAACAGAAACAAATATCCAAACTACAAGAGAAAGCCTCTAAAGATCCGCTAACGGGACTTTTTAACCGCCGAAGCTTTGATGAAGTCATCACCCAGGAGATCAAACTGGCCAACACCATCGGTTCATCGATATCTCTTATCTTTATCGATATTGACTTCTTTAAAAAGATTAATGATACCCACGGACATGATGTAGGTGATTCCGTTCTTAAAGAGCTGGCCCTCATTCTAAGTTCTCAAACCCGTAAACAGGATATCGTATCGCGTTGGGGCGGGGAAGAGTTTGTCATTGCACTGCAATCAACAACAGCGATGCAGGCATCACTCTTAGCTGAAAAGATTCGAACCCATGTCAGTGAACACCACTTTACTATCATTGATCACCTGACCATCTCATTGGGCGTGACCCAATACAGAGCTGATGAATCCAAAGATAGCTTTATTAAAAGAGCAGATCAGGCTTTATATCAAGCAAAACATCAAGGCAGGGATCAAGTTGTCGTCAATTAAAAAAAGTGTTCTTATCACAGGTGCCAGTTCTGGCATGGGCAAAGCCTTGAGTAATCTCTGCATAAAGAGGGGGTTTCATGTTATCGGCATCAGTCGTACCATAAAAGCCAGAGATGAGCTTACTGCTTTACAGTGTGATCTGTTCAAGACAGAGCAGATTGAAACAGCCATTGGGCCTCTGCTTGACACACATTCCATCATTGGACTCATAAACTGTGCCGGTTTTGGACGTTTTGAGCCTCATGAAGAACATCAAACCCAGACCATCACACAAATGACCGCTTTAAACCTTACAGCTCCTATGATACTTTCCAAACTGCTTTTACGCAGTATCAAAAAAGAGCAAGGATTTATTATCAACATCACCTCGATTGAAGCTACCAAGTCTTCAAAGTTCTCTGCTCTTTATTCTGCAACCAAATCAGGTCTGAGAGCCTTTGGATTGGCATTGTTTGAAGAGGTACGTAAATCAGGCGTACAAGTCGTAACCATCAACCCTGATATGACCGATACCGCCTTTTTTGAAGAACTACGCTTTAAGCCCCACCATGAAGCGGTACTTGATACCCAATCCATCGTTAAAAGTGTCGAGATGATCTTGGATCTTCCCAAAGAAGCGACCATTACAGAACTCACCATAAGACCCCAACTGTTCAGAATCGATAAAAAATAAAAAGAAGTTTTATAAAAGAAGAGAAGTTTTGGCTTGTAAAGATCAAAAAGCCAAAAAAATTAACGTCAACGTGATATCAAAGCGTTAAGGAGCTAGCGACGCTGAGCCGTCTGCAAAAGACGACCCAGTGTCAACGTAGACAAAGGGGCTTTGCTCCTTTGTCGTATCAAATAAAATGATTAAATACTTTTAGCACCCAATCCATTCATGATTTGTACGATCTCTTTATCGATTTTTTGGATTGCTTTAACTTTGTCAGCATTTTTGATCTGCATAACTTCGATCCAGTTTTGCATTGTCGGCATACCGATTTTAAGTACGTTTGAACCTTTTTCGATGTACATGTACATTGAACATGGAGCAAATACACCTGAATCAGGACGACCATCTACAGTACCTTTATCGTTACGGTTAAATACACCTTCTGAGAATTGGAAGTGACATAGTGAGTAAACCCAGTAAGCATCATACTTTTCAAATGGTAACTCTAAATCTGTATAGGCTTCTTTGAAGTTTTTATAACCAGCGATGATATATTTCATCTCTTCAAATTTACCTTCAAACTTCTCTTGGAACTCATCAACGAATTCACTTAAATCTTCACCACGTGTGAATGTTTTTTCAAATTTCATCATAGATGGTTTAGCAATCTTGTTTGAACCAACAAGCTCAGTTTTACCACCAAGTGTATCTACAGTAAGTTTGTCAAGTGGCTTGAAAGAGTCAATGAACGCTTTACGTACTGACGCATCTTTCACGCCAACGATGTCTAACATAGTCTCAGGAAGAATATGACCTACGCGTGTAACATTCTCTTTCTTTAATTTATAGATGTGGAAGTTAAACGGAGAGAAACCACCAAGTGTCGGCTCTTTGATTAAAAGTTCACGTAGAGCTTTATCGTTTGCAATATAGAAAAAACCAAGGTTATCTAAGTTTGTTCCACCATACTTTGTTGCATATCCATCATTAATACGGGCATGTGGATCAGAAACGACAAATCCGATACCTTCAAGTTGCGTATCTTTCATTTTGTTGTATGGTTTTTCAGCGTCACCCGGAATCACTTGAAAACGTACACCTGGAGCTGCAGTTGCAGCTGTATAAGCCATTGTTGCTAACACTGCTGTTAGTAATAATTTCTTTAACATTATTTTCCTTTGTTGTTTTACTATTTATAGCTAAAATAATCTTAATCTTACTTATATTGAAGCATCAAAAAAGTTTTTTAGATCAAGGTGTTTCAGTTATAACAATTATAAAAGTATCAAAACTTTTAAAGCTGTTTATCATACCAGAAAAATCATAAAATATTTTTGTGAAATGATTGTGAAGTTTAGACGTGAAGCTGCTGTATAATCTTTTTGGCAACCCTAAAGGCATTGGCATAAATAGTCCAGGTATAAGGAACGCTTCCCCCTGTCGGCATAAAAGAGCCATCAGTAACATAGAGGTTGGCTACTTCATGGGCTTTACAGTCAGGGTCCAAGACCGAAGTTTTAGGATCATGCCCAAAGCGGCATCCACCAGCCACAAGGTTGGGTGGTGGGGATGATGAGATCCACGAGTTGACATCTTTGGCACCCATAGCCTTAAGCACTCTTTCGCTCTGTTTGGCAATCATCTTTCCCACCACCAGATCATGCGGATGCGGATCCAGTCTAAGCTTCGCTACGGGCATGCCCCACTGATCTTTGACCTTGGGATCCAGCGACACAAAAGTGTTATCTGTCGGCAACCAGTCGCAAAAGATCTCAAAACTCAAAATTCGCTCTTTGCTAAAACGTTTTAGAACTCTCTGTTTGAGTTTATCTCCCCAAACCAACTCCTCATTAATAACACTTTTGGCCTTCGCCACAGGATTGGGATGTTCAAATAGAAAATCTACCGTTCCCCCTTTAACTTTTTTACCATTAAGGGTCACTTCATACCAATCCTGAAGCGACCTGTTAACAAAAGGGCCCACACTGTGAAGCATTTTTTGATCATTGGTAGGCAAGTCATCATAAACAAAACGTCCCTCTCCACTGCCGCCTGATGAGAAGATAATGTTTTTACCCACCTGACCGCTATTATTGGCCAGACCATTGGGAAAAAAATCACTTTGTGAGTGAAGAAGCAGTCGACTTGTTTCAATCGCTTGGGCAGCTACCACAAAGATCTTCGCTTTGGCTTGATGATGTCTGCCTTGGGCATCAATATAGGTAGCCGCTGTCACACGATCACCTTGGCTAAGAAGCTTAGCAACAAAAGATCGCTCTTTAATGGTGACATTACCTGTTTGTAACGCTGGATTAAGCAGTGCCTCTCTGGCACTTCCTTTAGCCCCCGTAGAACAGCCGTAACTACCGCAGTAGCCGGCATATTCACACCCCTCTCTTTGTCCCACTTTAAAAGGCAAAACAGCTCTGGGTGTCTGGATACTAAAAAGCCCCTCTTCTTTACAAACCTTGTCAAACCACTGAGTGATTCCATGCTCTGCTGTAGCCGGATAAGGAAAATTTTTTGTTGATCGTGGCTCTAAAAAAGGGTGTGCGGTGACACTTCCTGAAATACCTACCACTTTTTCCACTTTCGTATAATAGGGTTCCAAATCTTCATATGATATTGGCCAATCCACACTGTTAGCCCCTTCAATCCTCCCATAACTGGAAAGCAACCTAAAGTCTTTGGGCTTCATACGGTGAAAGTATCCGCTCATAAGATTGGATGAACCGCCTACCATATTGCCATTCCAAAAATCTCTGCCTGATTGAGAGGTTGGTGTGGCCATCCATTTGCCATCTTCTTTCTCTTCGATGACATGCTGCTCTTTATGAAGCGGCGGCGTAAAAGTCGAACGGCGGCATACAGCTATCTCATCTTTAAAAAAATCCTCTTTTTCATACCATGGGCCCTTTTCTAACACCAAAACCTTAAACCCTGCATGAGCAAGTTCATACACAACGGGTGCAGCTCCCGCACCGCTGCCGATGATACAGACATCATAGTTATTGCTCATAAGCTATCTCTTGCTTGGTTTGCGGCAGCGGAAAACCGGGCTGATGGCCTGACCATGCCCAAGCCAATCTATCACTCTGGCTACCATAAACCGGTGCTGCAAAAAGGGCCTCAAAAATATAGGTCAAAAGGTAACTAAGGTAGTTATCACCCCAATGAAGCTGGGAAATCTTCTGCAAGAGTTTCTCTTTTTGCTCAAAGGAGAGTTGTAAAAAACTCTTACCAAACATCGTATAGGCATCCTCTTGTACCCACTTCACACCACGTAATAAATAGTCTCTATCTTCTTGTAAAATACGTTGATCTTCTAAGACAAAAGTTATATAGGCAGCCAAATCTATTTGATCAACCCCGAAACCTAAAGGCGATGTAGGGTACAAATGATGTGCCAAAGCCAATAAAAGTTGTACTTCGGGATTGTACGGGCGGATCTTTTCACCCCTAAAGAAGTAATAGGCACTTCCCCCTGCGAGAAAAAGTGTGGCTAAAAAGTGGCGTCGATTAAACTTCATTACTGTAGTATTGCATCCTCAATAAAAGGTTTTTTATGTTTGATTTTTTAAATAATGACGCGGTTGTCATTGTACTAAATATCATCTTTTTGGTTTTGATTATTTATGACTATAAAAAGTATCAGCAAACCAAGCAGAAGGTACTTCTGCTTAATATCGCTGTGACCATCGGATTTGCTATTTGGGTTATGATACCATTTTATAATAAATATCTCACATGGAAGCCTCAAAATATTGCTTCACTTGCAGCTGCCTCCAAAGAGCATAACAACACCCTTCGTGACTGCCTGATTGATAAAACGATCAAAGCCTACTCCTATGAGAGTTACTGTCGGCAGGACCTCAATGGTACCGAGTTTAAAGCGTTCTTATCTGAAACGCTTAAAACGTGCCAAGAGGATTAGGGCCTGACGCGTTTTTCCATCTCATAAAACTCTGTTTTATTTTTATATCCCATCTCTTTATAGATCAGGCGATCACCCTCGGGATCGATAAAAAAGGTGGTTGGAATGCGGGGTGTATCAAACTTAAGCGGAAACTTTTTGGCTTCACGATTGAGTATCAAGGTCACATATTTGTTTGAGACAAAATCTCGAATCGACTTTTTACTTAAAGTATCACGTTCATATTTACGACACCATGGGCAGTAGTGTGTCACCATCACGAGCATAATATTTTTGTTCTCTTTTTTCGCTTTGGCTACCGCTTTTTCATAAACCGTTTCATAACCCATGGTTTGAGCAAAGTTAGCGATACTTGCCGACCAGAGTGTCAATGTGGTTAGGATCATCATCATGGTAACTTTCATCATCTACTCCTCATTATCTTGTTTATACTGCTCGGCAAACTCTTCAAGCAGAAACTCTAACGACTCCATAACATCAGCTGCTGCATCTTCAACTTCAACACTATCTTTTAACAGATAACTAATCCCAAATGTGGGCGTTTTTTGGGTCATACGCACCACATCACCCGAAACCATCAAATCAAGATGAAGCAGGGTGATTTTCCCCACTTTTTGACTCTTTAACAGCAGTATAAAACTTTCGTTAAAATAGCCCTGAGTATCAATGCCTAAAGCTTTGAGCTTTTGGTGCATCACCCTTTCCAGTCTAGCTTTCATCGAGCTATCTAACAAATCGGAATAATCCGCTACATGAACACTTAACTGCTTCAAGCCGCTGATACTAAAAGGGGTTACGGCATGGAGTGTACAAAGTGTCAACAAAACCCCAATCAATACGCTTTTTTTCCACATAACGACTCCTTTTGATGCTTGCAATCAATCAGTATACTTCAGGCAAACTAACAGCAGTGTAAAACTTTCATGTTAATAAAGCTAAAGCCTTATGATCGGCAGTGGATAGGGCCAAATCTTCAAGGCTAGATAGATCATACCATGTCAGATCATCCGGGTTTTTTTCACAAACATAGACCTTGGCATGCAGGTGAAAGTGGGTGTACTTATGAATAATCTCACCCAGATAGGAACCCTCTTTTTCCAGCCAATCATATTGGGGCAATCCCCATAAGCCGTGCAAAAACTCGCCGCTTCGCTGTTTTAGTCCGATACGGTTACCATCTTTGTAGATCATCATCACTTTTTCCCGTACCGGTACGCTTTTTTTACTTTTTTTTGCCGGAAAATCCAAGGGGTTAAGGTCTGCTGCTAAGCAAGCCGATGCTATAGGACAGCTGTCACAAAGCGGTTTTTTTGTACAAATTGTGGATCCGATATCCATAAGAGCCTGATTAAAGTTATACGCATTGTCAGGATCAAAGAACTCATAAGCCATCTGCCACAGCTCTTTATCACTCGCTTTGGTTTGGGCAAAAACACGATACAAGATACGTTTAACATTCGCATCCAAAATTGGCACCGCTTCATCATAGGCAAAACAGGCTATGGCATGAGCGGTACTTTGTCCGACGCCCTTCATAGCCATCAACCCCTCAACACTGCGAGGCATTCCTTTGGTAACACTTTGTACTGCTTCATGCAAGTTTCTAGCACGCCTGTAGTATCCTAATCCCTCCCACGCTTTTAAAACCTCATCCAAATGAGCATCTGCCAGATCCTGCAGAGTCGGAAATTTTTCTAAAAAAGGAAAATAGAAACGTTCCAAGACGGTGGATACTTGTGTCTGCTGTAGCATGATCTCTGAAATGTATATTTTATATGGGTCACGCGTGTGACGCCATGGCAACACATGACGTCCATTTTTTTTGTACCACGCTTGGATATTTTGGTGTACTGCTTTAAACATATTATTAGGATTTAATCATACTTCTTATCGATATAATTAGAAATTGCATCTTTAATATTGGTAAGCTTATTGGGATTTCCTTGCAAGTTTTGAAAATGTATACTTGGATCACTGTTCCCATTGATATTAATCTCTGCGATTTTTGTACAGATATTTAAAAAAACATCATAAGGTACATCATCCCCTCTTTTTAAAAAATAGATGGCTCTTTGTAGCGATACAAAAGGGTTTTTACTCACTTTTGCAATATGGTTAACTCTAGTATTTAAATAAGTAACAAACTCTATTCTCATGTCACATTTCTCAATGGTAAGTCGACGTTTTTTTGTATCATAAACGCACTCAAAGGCTATTTTGGTGGAATCAAAATCAAATCCATCCACAAGCTCCGATAAGCTTGCTCCCTCAAAACGCTCTCTATATACCAATTGATAGATATCATTTTTATAGCTGTAGGTGTAGGAGTTATTTTCATACTCAAAATAGTCCTGATTCATAGCATTATTGACTAATTTTCTTTGATCATCATGAGCAAAAAAGAGATCCAAATCTCTAAATCTGTCAGATTTAATGCACGATCCCGCAAGGTAAAAACGAACTTCACGCTGTTTAATAGGCAATACTATCAATCTTTGAAAAAATGTGTTTAGCTTTATGAGGATATTATCCAAACGATAATCCAAGGTCTGTGCTTGTTCGAATGAGAGCAGCTCTTCATACTCTTTCCAAAAGGGGAATATCATCGTGTCTACTTTTTAATAAGATTTGTACTGTTTAGTTTTAGAAAAAGATTATACATAAATTTTAAACTTTCAATACAATTCAAAGTAGGCAAATGCCTATCCAAACTGATATCAAGTCAAATCAGATCAGAATGATATAAATGAAAAAAGTTTGTGCTAGAATCGTATCTATCAAAAAATCATAAGGATAAACCTATGGCATTATCAAGACGAAATCTGTTTAAATTAGGTGTTTCCGTTGCCGCAGCTACGGCTTTGACAGGATGTGACACTAAAAGCTCAAGCGGCACTGCTTCCTTTACATCTGACAAAATTATTAAGCATCAAATTGTTGTTATCGGCGGTGGTTTTGGTGGCTTAACGGTAGCCAAACAACTGATGCAGGCAGATAAAAATTTTGATGTGTTGGTGATCGAAAAGAGTGACACCTTTATGGCCTGTCCATTTTCCAATGCCAACCTTGCAGAGCTTAAAAATGTCAATCTGGGTAACTTTGTTTTTGACTATGCTCAACCCTTAGAGAAAAACGGCTACAAAATGCTTCAATCCACGGTAACCGCGATTGACCGTAAAAACAAAACAGTTACAACGGCAGCCGGAACCATTGGCTATGAGATTTTGATTCTCTCTCCGGGTATCTCTTATGATTATAAAGCTCAATTCCCGACATGGAGCAAAGAGAAAATCGCTCATATCCAACGTGTCGCCCCGGGTGCACTGATCCCCAGTAAAGAGCATGTGACACTTAAACGAAATCTTTCTGAAATGGAAGATGGCAATGTCATCATCACGGTTCCATCCGGAAAATTTAGATGTCCGCCT
>JBFHUP010000008.1:0-15486 GCA_041589975.1 Sulfurimonadaceae bacterium
CATGGTCAGCAGCTACCCGACTACAGGTGAGCGTGATGAAGCCATTGAGCTAGAGTTCAACATCGTCATGGATGCGATCACATCAATTCGTCGTGCCAAAACTTTGGTTGACTTAGGCGGAACAATTGAAAAAGCCTATGTTAAAGCTGATGGTGTTGATGCGGACTTGGTTGCTCCTTATATCGAGCGTCTGGCAAAAGTGGAAACAGTTGAATTTGTCACAAGTAAAGTAGAGGATGCAATCTCTGACATCGGTGAGCATTGTGAAGTCTTTATCCCAAAAGGGAGCATCGACTTTGCTCCGATTATCAAACGTCTGGAAAATCAAAAAGCTAAGCTAGAAAAAGAGATCGCTAAGCTTAACGGTATGCTCAATAATGAAAAGTTTGTAGCCAATGCTCCCGCAGATGTCCTAGAGACCAACCGACAGGGTCTGGCGGATGCCCGAGAGAAGATGGCTAAGATCGACAGCCAACTCTCTAGCCTCTAGGCTACCAAGGCCAAAGCATGAAAAGTAAACTATTACTTTTAATCATGCTTCTTGGTTCTGCCTTGTGGGCGATTGAAGCAGATCTCAAGATACTGCAAAAAAGCTTTTATAAAAATGTCACCCTATCAACAATCTGCCCTAATAAAAAAAAGTGTTACCAGCTTAAAAACAAAAACCTTCTTTTAAAACGTATCAAAAAAATTTACATCTCCTATCCCTACTGGAAAGCCCTTAAAAGAAATATGGCATCCTATTCAAAACTGCTTTCACACTCCCAATTTGTGACCATCATTGATCTTTCAAGACAACTTCTGATCGTTGCTATGTGGGATGCCCCTACAAAAATTTTCCACTTTATCGGAAGCGACATCATTTCAAGCGGCAATATGGAGCTTGAAGCCACCGTCGGCAATGGAGATGACCATTATCTTAAAACCCCTGCTGGTGTCTTTAAGATTCAAAGTGGCTGGCGGTCTGAGGGAAAAACGCTGGAAGACAACAGCACCCTTCCCTATGGAGAAAAAGATCGTTTTATCTACTACTTTGGTACCCAAAAAAGTATTCGCTATAACACTTTTGACAAAAACGGCACCAAACTCATACACAAAAAAGATTGGCAACTCATAGAAGATGAACTGGAGTTCGCCATCCATGCTCATAAAAGTTCCAGAGCTTTGGGAAAACCCTACTCTCATGGCTGTATCCGTATGTCAAATGAGCTTAACATCTTTATGGATACGCATTTGGTCCTTCACAAAAATGCTTTTAATACAGAAAAAAAGTGGTCAATGAAGTGGATCACGCCGCCACACTATCATACGGACCCTGATTTAGCCGGTGAATATCTCTTTGTTTTTGATACCATCCTGCCGCAAAGTGAGACCAGGTCGAAGTAAGCGTATCAACTCAAACAGATACCTATTTGTTTTCATATTTAAAGAGCCACTTAAGCAAAAAAGGCGGTAATACCGTCGTCACAACGATAACAAAGATAAGCACGGCATAAATCTCATTACTTAAAATATTATTGACACGGCCCATCTCTGCAAAGATAAGTCCAACTTCACCGCGGGGGATCATTGAAATACCGATTAATGTTTTCGTAATGGATTTATCTGTTTTGATAAAAAGAACACCGACATATTTACCCAAAAAAGCAATAAACAGAAAGACTGATCCCATAATCCATAAACTCGACGAGGTAAAATCAATATGCTGTAACTCAATCGACAATCCGACCATAACAAAGAAAAAAGGCGTAAAGAGCTGAATAATCGGCGTCATACTCAGTTTAATTTTTTTTTCAAACTCCCCACCTTTGTCATGCAAGGCGGCACCAAAAGGTAAAAAGAAACGGCGAGACAAAGCCACACCAGCGACAAAGGCACCTAATATTTCAGGAGCCCCAAAATAATAAGAGAGGTAGGCAAAAAGTAAAATCAATGAGATCAATATCGTCGGGATAAAACCTGGGACTCTGGAAGCTTGTGCAAACTTTTTCATACCATGAGCCATAAAATAGGCAACCGTTGGTGCAAGTATCAAAAACAGACCAATCATCAAACTAACCGAAAGCGTATTGTCAAAACTGATCTGCTTAGAAATAGCAAAGTCATAAATAAAGACAAGAAGAATCACACCGATGATGTCATCTATAACTGCCGCACCAATAACAACTTGAGCCACATCGCCTTTATCTTTGCCTATATCCCTTAAAACTCTAAGCGTAATACCAATACTGGTAGCAGTGAGTGTCCCTCCGACAAAAAGAGACTCAACAATAGACAGACCAAACGCAGACTGACTCACCCAAAAGCCCAAACCAAAAGGCAAAACCACTCCAAAGAGTGCTACAATCAACGCCTGACGCCCTGCCCGACGCAACCGTGCGATATCGGTTTCCATACCCACTTCAAAAAGGAGTAAAATAATACCGATCTCAGCCAAAAGCTTCAGGACATCATTAGGCGTTACCCAACCTAAAAAAGAGCTACCTAGCAGTAGACCGGCAAAAAGTTCACCCAATACAGAAGGGATGCCAAACCTTGCAAAGAGCTCTCCAAAGATACGAGCAAAGATCAAAACAAGGAAAAGTACTAAAATAATATTATGAATATCCATACCATCCCTTTTTTTTTAAACACACATAAACTATTATAGCACGCTTGACGGATATCACATATCTTTTGTTCAATTAATATACAAAACGACTCAAACTTTTTTTGTATAATAACCTAAGGGCCTTCTTAACAATGGCCAAAGGTGAACACATGCAAGATAAAAGATCATCCTTAATAAAGGGATTGAAAAGCCGTTATATCATTGCACTTAGTCTTATTGCTATATTATCAACCACAGCCTTTATAGCTCTAAGTACGGTACTTAAAGAAGCTAACAAAACCGCCTATATTGTCAATATTGCCGGAAAACAAAGGATGCTGAGTCAACATATCGCCTTAGATATCAATCAGCTTTATCTGCACATGCAAAACAGCAGCAAACCCAATACTTTTTTGATCCAAGAGCTTTTGAGTCGCCTAAAACATGATTATCAGCTCATGAGGCAAACCAATCGCACCCTCTCCTCAGGGCTTCTGTTAAGTGGTGAAAAAATTTCACTCTCACCAACCATTCAAAGTATCTATTTTGGAGAGGTTCAACTCTCGAAACGTGTCACTTTGTATACGCAACTCACACAATCCATTTCAGATAAAACGACACTTGATGAGCTCAACAAAATCCGCCTAAAAATCAATATGCTCGCCCAAACGCTGCTTACAGACCTGGATAAAGTTGCCCAACAATACCAACTTGAAGGAGAACAGACACTAGCTACCATAAAAACCATGGAGACAACAGTGTGGATCATAACCCTTTTGGTGCTTCTTTTAGAGGTCATCTTTATATTCCAACCCATGGTGCATCAAATCTCCAAACTCACTTTACAAAACACTCACACTATGGAAAATCTGGAAAACCTTGTCAATATACGCACCCTAGACCTTGAACGTTCCAATCAAAAACTCAGAAATCTTGCTTCTCATGATCCCCTTACGGGCTTAAGAAACCGTCTCAATCTTGAACAAGATATCGAAAGTTCCATCGATCACTATGCCTTGCATCACGCACCCTATGCGGTACTGCTTTTTGATATTGACTGGTTTAAAAAGGTCAATGACACCTATGGACATGATGCAGGTGATTTTGTTCTGACTGAAATTGCCAATATACTTAAAGGTTCCGTCAGGGAAGAGGATCATGTCTATCGTGCAGGCGGTGAAGAGTTTGTCATTTTGCTCAATCGCGTCTCTTATACCGACTCCATGCAAATTGCTGAAAAAATTCGTTCCCGCGTGGAATCCCATCCCTTTGTTTTTAATCAATCAACCATCAATCAAACCATAAGCGGCGGCGTATTTCACTCCTCTTTAACAGAACCTAAAAGCATCAAAAAACTTCTTAAACTTGTTGATGAAGCTCTTTATTGTGCCAAAGAACACGGAAGGAATTGCATCCAGGTTGTTGGAAAAACATGCTCTCATAACTGAACGAGTGTGTTACATCCTTTCTCAAGCTAAGCTAATTAAAATAGGTTTTGGTCACTTTATATCTCTCTAATAGATTTTAGTGCATAATATATAACTTTTCACAATACTTAAAAGGGTTAACCATGTTTAAATTGCTTCTAAGTCTATCACTTCTGCTATCCGCTTCTTGGGCCATAAGCTGTAAAGAGCTTAATACGGATAAAAAAATCCGCGATTTTGTCAAAAAAACCTATGAGTCCCATCCTTTACTTCGGGAAAACACTAGCTCTACGATGCTCATTAAGACCAATGAACGCGGTAGTAAAAAACAACAGATGGTTCACTCTGTACGTCTTAAAGAGAAAAAACGATCTTACTTCATCAAAGGCGAAAATGCTCCTAAGTGTAGTGTAACACAAGGTGAACGGGATTTTATCTGCAGTGAATGCAGCTATACATCCAATACCCTATGCCGCAGCTACAAAGGTGATGAGTCATCAACAAAGATCAAAGGGACCAATATTGACACCAATGACTTCAAACTACTGGAAAGTCCTGATTATGTCAACAGCTGTGTCAAAGCAAAAAAGAAAGGCTATCTTAAAATCATCTCCAAAAAAGTGGGAGGCAACAGTGCTTATGACAAGATCATCAGCTATTATGATGTCCAAAAAAACATCAACGTCAAAACAAACTACTATGTTGAAAATGTTTTACGCAAGGTGTATCAATTCTTTCCAAAATACTACACTTTAATTAAAGGTGAGTGGGTTTCAACAGTCTCAAGAGTAAGAACCGTTAACGGAAAACTTAATAATTTCAGTTTTGAAACACTTATTAATGTCACCAAAGACAAAAAGGGGAATCACCTGCTTTATATGACACCTAAAGATGACCCAAAAATCGGTAGTAGAATCTCTACGCTTTTTAATACGAACCAATAATGAAATCACTTCTTCTTATTTTTTTGCTATCCTTTGGCATGATCTCCCATGCCATGCCGTCGGACACCGAACAGACAACTTCTATCGAGGAAGATGATGAAGGCCTGGAGGCCTCTGACGACCCACTTAGTGATGACAGCGATCCTCTGGATGAAGGGGATGATCCTCTAAGTGAGAATGATGACCCGTTAAGCGAAGAACCGCAAGAAGAAACGACACACTATCCTCAGATCAAAACAAAAAATCATTACCGTCTTGCCACGGGTAGCAAAGTTGTAGACAGAGAAGGCTTTGCAACAGGAAGTGCCAGTGAAAAGGAGGATAGAGCAGCCTTAGTCAATGCTTTTCAAGTTAAAAACAAGATCCTTTACAGCAATGACGTACATGCTCTTTTTCGTTTTAACCTTACATTCCTGCAAGAGCATGACTTTATACAAGACCGATACAGTGATAATGGCGAGATAACTATCAATGAAGCCTATATTAAGGTAGACAGAGGGGCATTTAATTATAAAGTCGGGGCCATGGTACTTAAAAACGGCCCTTTAGATATAGCAAGCCCTTCCAATGTTCTTAATATGAATAATGCCTTGGCTATTGAAAGTTTTGATCTGGAAAACTTAACACTTCCTATCGTCGGCGGCCAATATGTCTCAGTAGGCCAAAGCAGCTCTTTTACCTTTACCGCTTCGCTTCTTAAGCCGGAAACGGCTGGTACTGAGTATACGAGATTTCTTAACGAATCCAAACAACAAGAAAGCGGTGAGACAGTACAAGACTACAGCGAAGCTTCGGACAACTTTGGTATACGTTATGCCCATAACTTTAAACACGGTAATCTAGGACTGAGTGCCTACTACTGGTTTGATAGCGACACAGAAGTTAATTGGACTGATACATCCAATGCGATCGTTCCAAATCCTGCAGGATTTAGTGATACCTATTCAGAAAGAATTACTAACGTTATGTTTGCCGGTTTTGATTTTGATGCCAATATCGGCAAAGCTGTCTTAAAAGGTGAAGTCTACTATTTCAAAGACAAAAACCTCTACAGCTTTTACAATAACAGCAATAATGAAAATGTATTTTCCACTACACAGGCAGATATGCTTTCCACTGCCGTATCTTTAGAACGCATATTCGGAGATCTGTTTGTCATGGGTGTTTATGCTTATAAAAAAGCCTATGATGTTAATGCATCGACCAATATCATCGGCTTTGAAAACCTTCCCGACAACAACACTGAAGTACGCGATATAGAGATTCACCAAGCAACCCTGATGGGTCGTTATGAGATCAGTTCAAACCTTAAAACGCTCCTCTCTTATACGCAAACCTTTCCTGTTGAAAAGATTTCTGCTTTGATGAGTTTTGATTATACGCTTAATACAGATTCAAGTCTTGGTCTTAAAGGTATCTACCTTGATACCGAAAGGCACCTCTCGACATCAGCTCAGCTAACGAGTAAACAGCTCTTTATCGAGTATAAATATAATTTTTAGGATACATTCATGCTTGTAAAGTTTTTCCAGCACTTTTTAAAATTTCCAAAGATGGTTATCTTTTTGATACTTTTGATAACGATCTTTTTTATCTCCCAAGCGGCATCAAAACTCTTTGACAATAATAATGCTCTGATCATTGATAACAGCATCGAACCCTTTATGGCTCAAGAGTCTACACGCTATGCATTTTACAAAGAGGTTGAAAACAAATTTTCCAAGTCCAATCAAATCATTATTGCCACAACACCTAAAGACGGAAACTACAACCTAACTTTTTTTAAAAAAATCGATGCTCTATCCAAAGAGTTACGAAATATAGACGGTGTCAAAAAAGTAAGTTCTTTATTAGATACACCCAATCCCAAAGGTGCCTGTTCCGGCAAGTCCTACTTTCACCTAGAAAAAGCAGGATCAGTTTGTGAATCCATCATAGATGACACCAACAACAAACTAAACTGTATCACCTCTCAAAACTTTGTAGCCACATCCGATGAGGATGAAGAGTCCTTTGATGAGGATGAAGGGCTGAGTGGTGAAGCATTTGAAGCCCAAGATGAAGAGGGAGAGGATTTTGACGAAGATTTTGACGTCAATAATGCGACAGATACCGAAACGGCATCGGTAACGCCCACATTTACCTGTACACAGTCCATTGCCAGTATGGATAAAAACACTTTAATCAAACAGGCAAATAAAGAGATAGCTGCCGCAATGGAGAAGATCAAAAAAGACCCCTTTATACAAAAAGATCTCATATCCAAAGATCATAGCAAAATTGCATCGATGCTTGAATTCCAACCTGATGCCAAAGCAAACTCTAAAGAGCTTCAAGAAGCAGTTGCAGCAGTTTTACAAAAATATAAAACTATGGATATTGATATCGCCTATGCAGGTGATTCACGAAGACAATATGAGTCATCTCGTGTATTAAGCAATGACATGACAACCATTCTGCCTATCAGTTTGGCTTTAATGGCTGTAGTACTGCTACTCTCATTTAAAAGCGGACGTGGTGTCATTGTCCCATTTTCTGTAGTTTCTGTCGGTATCGTATGGACTTTTGGATGTTTCGCCCTTTTAGGAGATGAACTCAATCTTGTATCGATGATCCTGCCGCCGCTGCTAGTTTCAGTAGGATCGGCTTATATTATTCATGTATTGAACCACTACTACCATGAAGCCGGAACTGAAGCTGACATGAAAACAGTCATGGCAAAAACCTTAGAACATACATCTATCCCAATGGTGGTCACGGCATTTACCACCTTGGCCGGTTTTGCAGCACTGATGTTAAGTCCAATACCTGCCATTAAGCAGATGGGTTTTTATGCCAGTTTCGGTATCGCTTCAGTGGTTGTACTTTCACTTGTTTTTGCACCAGCCATCCTCCAGCTGTTGCCACAACCCAAAAAAATACCGCTAGAAGAAAACAAACCTAAAAAGAAAAACCTTGTAGACACCTTTTTAGCCTATAAATCAACACTGGTAGGACGCTTCTCCCGTGAATTTATCATTATCTGGGTTTTGGTTGTTGTTGTGGCTCTTTTAGGAACATTTAACATCACCTTTAGTAGCGGCAACTCTACATTTAGAGAAGATCTTTCTGTGGCTAAAGACCTGCGATTTATAGAAAATAATTTTGCAGGAACCAGTACAATCTCTGTCGTACTTAAAGGCAAAAATCTCCAAACAGCACAAACTATTTTGGATATCAATAGCATTAAAAAATTTATCCTTAATCCAAATGGAGCCATAGGTAAAATCACATCCCTCAATGTGGATAAGATCTACTCTCCCGTAGAGTATCTCTCTTTTCACCGCAATGGTTTGGACAACCTCAAAGACAAAGAGGTTATACACTTCTTTAAAGACCTTAAAAAACATAATGGTCCGCAGTTTTTAAGTGAAGATGAGAGCATTATGCGATTTAATATTCGTATGACAATCTACTCATCCGAAGGCTTTTTAAAACTGCAAAACCTGCTTCAAGCAGAGCTTGATAAACATTTTAAAGGTCTGGACGTCCAGCTGACCGGTGGTGCCATTCTAACCAGTGAGTCAGAAGACAATATTGCCAAAGGTCAGGTACAAAGTATCGTTATGGCCCTAGGTATTATCTTTGTGGTTTTATCCATTCTTTTCTTCTCTTTTAAGATGGGATTCTTGGCTCTTTATCCAAATATTGCGGCTATTGGTCTTTTCTTTGGTATCTTGGGTTGGTTTGATGTCCCTATATCCGTTACGATCTCTGTTATTGCAGCGATCGCCTTGGGTATCGGTGTTGATGACACGATTCACTTCTTATCTCATTATAACCATGAAATCAAAGAGAGCCGTAATGAAAAAGAGGCCTCACTGAGCACCTTAAGAATGATCGGCCGCCCAATGATCTTTACGACCTTTACGCTAACTTTGGGATTTATTGTCTTTGCCCTTTCAGATATGCAATCCCAAATACTGTTTGGACTCTTTACAGCCATGACGCTCTTTATCTGTCTGATAACAGATCTGAATTTCCTGCCTTCGATCATGGCACGGACCAAGATCATCACCCTTTGGGACTACCTCGATTTAGAGTATAGTGATGAGTTTATCAAAAAGATCTCTATCTTTAAAGATATGAGTATGAAAGAGACCAAGCTCACCACACTTATGGCCTACACCATCCATCCTAAAATGGGTGAGGTAATCTTTACCGAAGGTGATGTAAGTAATGAGATGTATATTATCTTAAAAGGTAGTGTCGAGATCTACCTGGATGCTGAGCATCACGAAAAAGAGATTACCCTAACAGACTTACATCAAAATGGTATCTTTGGTGAGATGGGGCTGCTTCGTGATGCCACACGCTCAGCATCGGCTCGTGCCAACACAGACTCTACGCTATTAGTGCTTAACAAAGAGGTTCTGGAAAGTATTGACAGACGCTATCCCAAAATATCTAAAAAACTTTTCCTCAATCTGGCACGCAAGCTACTGTTATCTCTCATTAAGTCTAACTTCCTCATTGAAGAGAATCACGACTTCAGCAAAAACAAACGTCTTGAAGCGGACTCATACCGCTCTATTTTTGAAAACATGACAGAAAAAGAGAAAAACTGGTTGATAGATCGAGCAGATGTTGAAACCTTTAAAAAAGGTAATGAACTCTTTAGCGTCGGTAGTACGGGTGACTTTATGGCCATCATTTTAGAAGGTAGTTTTGATCTGAGCGTGGACGAGGAAGGTGTGCATAAAGTTCAAACCCTGACAGCAGGTTATGTGACAGGCTACGCTCTTATTATCACTGATCAGACCCGACGCCAGACCACAGTAACCGCCCATGAAGATTCCAAAGTGGCCATTATCTCTGAAAAACTTTATCAGGAAATGCTAGAAGAACAAGATCGTCTGGCTTCTAAATTTAACTACAATATGGTTTGTCTGCTTTCAGACAGATTGCAGCACAACAACATGATTTTGCATGGATAACAGCCTATGCATGGGTTAAAGATCGTATCACATCCGATACAGATTTAACCTCATGAATAGCTTCAACGCTTTTACCTGCCTGCCACAACTCATCCGCAGACACAGCATGACGTGATCTCTTAAGTGCTTTGAGTGATCGTCGTATCAACCACGCTCTTGCCATCTTTTTAAAAAACTTAGCTTGCAATGCCCATTGCATCAGCGGATTCAGTTCAAGCTTTTTTCTATAATTCAATGGCACAATAACAGAGACATCAATGCCGGTCATATTTTTAGTTACTGCAATATCATCACTATGAGCATCTATAATCGCCTGCTTATAAGCAGACGAAACATCACACTCTGATGTTGCGATAAATCGTGTACCCATTTGAACACCTGCATAACCCAAAGACAACGCTTCAACAACACCATTGTGATCTCCTATACCACCCGCACATACGATTGGTAATCCAAAAGGCTTCAGTATTCTGAAAAGCTCAGCTTTATCATAAAGGCCCACATGACCGCCAGCTTCACTATTGACTGCGATCAAACCGTCAACCCGTGCAGATTTTGCCACCTTTGCCCATTTGGCCTCTGTCACATCATGGTACACCAAACCACCGTAGGCATGGACTTTTTTGACTACCCAGTCAGGATTTCCCAGTGAGGTTATAAAAAACCTGATCCCCTCATCCAAAGCGATATCAATCCAATCCCGCATCTTTTTTTCATAACGCTTACTGCTGCTTTCAATAAGAGCATTAAACCCCAAAGGCTTAGTTGTTAAACTTTTGATGTATCTAATCCCCTCTCTAAGTTCATATCCATGGACGTAGGTCAAAGTTATCGGTTGTATAACCCCCATAGCTCCTGACTCTGAAATGGCAGCGACAAGCTCAGGATTGCTGCACGGATACATAGGTCCGCCGATTATATTATGCTTCACACCCAGATGTTCATTAAGCTTCATAACTACTATCCAATATCGTCAAGTGCGACGTTGCAAACGCAACCAGCACGTCATCACAAAAGACTTCAGCTGAGACAAAAACACTCTTTTGTCCCATTTTGATGAGTTTTCCCACAGATTTGAGAAAACGACCACGGGCAGGACGCAAATAGTTAACACTTAACTCTTGCGTCACTACCGTCTGATCGGGCTTGAGATGCGGTTTAACGACAAACCAGCCGGTATTATCTGCAATGGTTGAGATCACCCCGCCATGTACATAACCCAAATGCTGCTCATGGAAGGCCTGTAGTTCAATACTTAAAACAGCTTCTTCCTTATTGTAATAATCAACATGGGTACCAATGTACGCTAAAAAGTTGAACCCCGTTTCTGATTGCATCCAAGATCCTTTTAACAATCATAACTAAAAATGATATGTTTTGCCACCCATATGAATCTAAATAAAAGCTAAGCTAGGCTATAATCGCGAACATACTCTATCGAGGAAGATGATGTGATCAAATTAAACAACTACTTTCAAGGCAATGCAAAAAACGACATTCTCTCGGGGCTTGTCGTAGCCGTAGCTTTAGTCCCCGAAGCTATCGCTTTTTCATTCATTGCTGAAGTCAGCCCTATTGTCGGGCTTTATGCCGCCTTTATCTTAGGCTTGGTTACCGCTATGTTTGGCGGTAAGCCGGGTATGATTTCAGGTGCCACAGGTTCCGTGGCTGTCGTTTTGATTGCTGTCACCTTAATCGCCAAACAACAATTGGGAGATGCCGGCATCAAAGGTGCAGAGCTGACCTATGGAATCTTACAGTATATAACCCTTACCGGTATCTTAGCCGGACTTATTCAGATTGCTGTGGGACTGTTTAAACTGGGTAAGTTTATCCGTTTGGTTCCGCAACCTGCTCTATTTGGATTTGTCAACGGACTTGCTATTGTCATTGCCGAGGCCCAATTTAAATTTATTCAATCAGGTGACTACATCATCATTGCACTCATTGCTACCACTATGGCTATCATGCATTTTTTGCCAAAATTCACCAAAGCCGTACCTGCGGGCCTTGTAGCTATCATCACCTTAACTTTAGTGGTCTATTACTTTCAGATCCCTGCTTTAACCATCGGGACACTCAACACGGTTAAAGAGTTTGAAAATCTTCCAGATCTTGCTGTATATGCAGGTCAATTACCGACATTGCACATCCCTGACACAATCATCAATCTTGACGTGATTCTCACCGTCCTACCTTATGCCCTTCTAGTCGCTCTTGTTGGTCTTATCGAATCCTTATTAACCCTTTCTGTACTTGATGAGATGAGCGAAACTCGCGGTAGCGGAAACAAAGAGTGTATCGCTTTAGGTTCAGGGAATGTCACCTGTGGACTTTTTGGTGCCATGCCGGGTTGTGCCATGATCGGTCAATCTATCATCAACTACACCTCAGGAGGTTTAGGGCGTCTTTCAGGGATCACCGCAGCCGTAGGCCTTCTAGCTTTAGTTGTGTTTGCAGCAGAAGTGCTAAACACCATTCCTGTCGGTGTTTTGGTCGGTATCATGTTTATGGTTAGTATCGGTACCTTTGAGTGGTCCAGTGCTAAACGAATTACGCGTATGCCCAAAGAGGATGCTTTCGTACTTGTTGCCGTCACGATCATTACCATTATCTTTGATCTTGCCATTGCTGTTATCTCAGGCGTCATCATATCGGCACTCGTTTTTGCATGGAAACATGCTCGTATCACGATGCAAATCCATGTCGAAGAGGATGGCACTAAGGTGTACGAACTTGAAGGTCCGCTCTTTTTTGGATCCGTGCGTCACTTCTTGGAAGGTTTTTCCGTCGATCAGGATCCACCAAAGGTAGTGCTTGATTTTAAACAGGCACGCGTTATGGATTCATCCGCTGTTGAAGCCGTTGACACCATTACAAAAAAATATGCCGATTCAGGCAGAAATCTCAAAGTGAGGCACCTCTCTAAAGATTGTAAGGCAATGCTCGTTGAGGCAGGTCCGTATTGTACCTACGAAGAGGATGATCCGACCTATAAGGTGGCGGTGAATTATTAATGCTAGAAGCATTAATAATTAAATCCATCCATAATACGAGATTGGAGCAAAGCCCCAACCTCTACGCTAACGCTATGTTCTCTTCAGCAGAAAGCTCGCGTGCAGTAAACCGCACTTAGACGGTTGGACAGGCATGCTTTGAAATAAGTGTCTGCCTATTCTAAGTTTTATGACATCGATTTAAAAGGTTAATATTTATGTCCACTAACACTTCTATTATCATTATGGCGGCGGGTAAAGGTACCCGTATGAAAAGCTCTTTGGCTAAGGTTCTGCACCCTATTTCGGGTCGGCCGATGCTGTGGCATATCGTCAAAGCTTCAACCCTGATCTCTGATGATATTACCGTCGTAACCAACCATCAAGCTGATGCTGTTGAGAAGATGCTACAAGAGAGTTTTGAAAATCTTCAGTTTAAACGTCAAGATGCCCAAAACTATCCGGGTACGGGTGGTGCTGTCATGGGTATTACGCCCAAACATGATAAAGTCTTAGTGCTTAACGGGGATATGCCTTTGCTTGATGAAAAAGCGATGCAGAGCTTTTTGGATATCGAAGGTGATATTGTCATGTCTATTATCAAGTTGGAAGATCCTAGCGGTTACGGTCGTGTGATTATCGGAGAAGATGGCGTAGAACGTATCGTTGAGCAAAAAGATGCGAATGAAAAGGAACTCAAAACGCAGACAGTCAATGCCGGTGTCTATCTTTTTTCCAAAGAAGTACTTCAGACTTATGTTCCAAAACTATCGAACGACAACGCTCAAGCCGAATACTACCTGACTGATGTCATCGCTATGGCAAAAGCTGACAACAAAACCATCGCACCACTTATGGTAGAAGAGGAACTCTTTATGGGTGTCAATTCCAAATATGACCTTTCCAAAGCTGAGATTGTGATGCAAAATCGCATCAAAGAGCAGTGGATGAAAGCAGGTGTCACAATGCATCTTCCTGATACGATCTATATCGAAGTAGGTGTTACCTTTGTCGGGGAGTGTGAACTGGAAAACGGGGTTCACATCAAGGGAGAAACGCTGATAGAAAATGCTTACATCAAAGCTCATTCCGTCATTGAAAGTTCTGTGATTAAAAATTCTGATGTGGGACCTATGGGACGCGTTCGTCCGGCATCACTTTTAGAAGACACCCATATCGGAAACTTTGTAGAGGTCAAAAAATCCACACTAACGGGTGTTAAAGCAGGACACTTGGCCTATATCGGTGACGCTCAAATTCATGAAGGTTCCAATATCGGTGCGGGTGTCATTACCTGTAACTATGATGGCAAAAACAAATACAAGACGATTATCGGTAAAAATGTCTTTGTGGGATCCGATTCACAAATTGTAGCTCCTGTTGTAATCGAAGATGATGTTATGATTGCGGCAGGCACTACCGTAACGGCTTCAAAAGTTGAGTCAGGCAACCTCATCCTAAGCCGTGCCCCGCAAAAGCTTGTCAAGGGCTTCTTTTACAAATTTTTCGGCAAAAAATAGACTATCGCCTGAAACGGTCCATCACCCTTTTTAAGATAGATCGTTTTTCATGCGGCTGCTCTCGCTTTTGAAAGTGTACAGAATGGGTATCCAGTGCCCAATTCATATTTTTCAAAAACTCCTCAAAGTTTTTATAAAGCCCCCTATCATTAAAACGATCTTTTTTCTGGGTATTGTGCCGTTCTACTACTTCACTTTTCATCATCGGCCCCGCTCCGTCAAGGCTGCTTCCAATAGAACGAGACACAATTTCTGGATGAGATGACAAAAAGCTCTTAACACTTTGTATGCCTTCTGATTTAAAAGGGAGATCCAATTTTTCAAAAATCTTCATAATACGGTAAGCCGCATAATAAAAGCTTTCTGCCAACGTTCCCATCTCTATAAGCATCGTTGAGACTTCACTGTCCCGTGTAAAATGTTTGGCATCTGTAAACTGCAACTCCATCGCCATGATGGTTGTCATATGTATGGTTTCTTGGTCTAGTTCAATGATTTCAGTTATGAGATATTGCAGTTCTCTGAGTTTATAGATCACCTCGTCAAGTTTTTTATGCACTTTTTTATCTTCACTACTCTTGGTTTCCACTTTTTTTCGAAGCTGGGTGATACGTTTAATAAGCCTATTAATCTCTTCATCAAAATCTTTGTGCTTCTTTTCTAATAACTCTTGAAACTTACCCATGCCTCTTACCTTTTAAAGCATCATGTAAAACCGTTTTGTTTCATTATACATCAAAAGATTGTTTTGCTACAATATTGGATCTTTTTAAAAGGATCTATCATGTCACGATTGTTTTTAGGTTTGCTTCTTGTTATAAGCTTTGTATATGCTGAAATCGAGTGGGAAGATTATGATGATGCTTTCACCTTGGCCAAACAACAAAACAAAGCTGTGATGATTATGTTTTCCGCCCCTTCGTGTAAAGTGTGTCGGTATATGAAAAGCACAGTCTACACAGATCCCTTTGTCGATAGCTACCTTGAAGAGTTTTTTATCGCAGTAGAGATAGACTACCATGACAATCCCGAC
>JBFHUP010000009.1:0-14750 GCA_041589975.1 Sulfurimonadaceae bacterium
CCACCCATCCGCAGCCAAAGATACTAATGCGTTTCATGTTCTGCTACAGGCAGGCTACCATGAAGATTAACAACTTCTCCAAAAACAATCAAGGCAGGACGCTTAGCTACTTTGGCTTTAAGCGGTAGCTTTTCAAGTGTAGTGATACAGACTTCTTGGTCTGCTCGAGAGGCATTGGAGATAATAGCCGCGGGCATTTTAGGATCCACCCCGATTTCTAGGGCTTTTTCGACAATCTCTGCTGCTCTTGAAACTGCCATAAGAACAATGGTCGTATGGTTTTTCATCTTTAAAATATCGATCCAGTCCAGATTGATACGGTTATCCCTTAAGTGGGCTGTTACGATGGAAAGATTGGCGGAATAGCCTCGGGCTGTGGGTGCGATACCGGCAGAAAGAGGTCCAGCAATGGCAGATGAGATACCGGGGATAACATCAACGCGGATACCCTCTTTGGCTAGATAAAGAGCCTCTTCAGCACCCCGACCAAAGATATAAGGGTCTCCACTTTTAAGTCGAGCTACTCTTAATCCTTTGGATGCCTCTTCTAAAAGGATCTCATTGATCTGTTCTTGTGTGGTGACCAGTTTTTCTTTTTGTTTGCCGACATAGATCTGTTTGGTCGTTTGGGGGATGATATCAAGGATCTCTTGAGAGATAAGGTGATCGATCAGAACGACGTCGACCTCTTGGATAAGACGGTAGGCTTTAAGTGTTAAAAGCTCGACATCACCGATACCACATCCGATAAGGTAGACCTGACCTAAAAGCTTTTGTGTCTGCTCTCTCGTCTCTTTGATAAAAATTTTACCTTTCTTGCGAAGTTGCTTTTTTTCATCCACAAGTTGTTCAAGAGCTTTGGGTAAAAGTCGTTCGATGTAAGAGCGTACTTCTTGACCGATGGTAGGACTGGCTCCGTTGGAAGTCACAGCTACTTTCATATCGCCATAATAGGCCAAAGAGGCAAAATAAAAGTCACAATCTTCAGGGATATCGACACGGTTGAGTAAAAAACCAAAGGCTTTTTTGGCTTCAAAGACGATCTCTCTGACCGTATCACTGCCGGTCGCATCAATGACGACTTCAAAACCCTTGCAATCATCGATATCGACATTTTTAAGGGTTACATTTTTAAGTTTTTGGATGTTTTCAGAGGCGATGATAGTAGGTTTGATACCGTTTTTGGTAAGTACCTCAAGCTTTTGGGCTGCCACAGGTCCCGCACCGATAAGTAGAAATTTGGTAAATTTACAGATGATGGGGAGGGTTATTTGCAAAGGGTGCCTTTATGTTTTGTGTGTAATTATACATCATAAGGCCAAGATGTACGCTATTTCTGTGACTACTAATTGGTCAGATTAGATAAACTCTACAACATCCTCAAAATCACGTCGTAACTGTGTTGACTGTTCATTAAGACGGTAACCAAAAGGTAAGACCAGGGCTAACTGCTGCTTGGACGTATCAAGGCCTAAGACTTGCTCTACACCCTCTTTGTCAAAGCCTTCAATTGGACAGGAATCAATGCCCAAAGAAGCTGCTGTCGTCATCATATTGGATGCTGCGATATAACATTGTCTGGCTGTCCATGCAAGGATGTTTTCATCACTGCTAAGTGTGTGAGCCAAGTGTTCGCCATAGATCTTGATATAGGCATCTTTTTGTTCTTGAGGGATCTCACGCCGAGAAAACATCTTTAAAGGATAACCACTTTCTGGTTTGACATCTTGGATCGAGGCTAAAATGATCACAAGATCACTACACGAAGTGACTTGGACTTGGTTCCAGCATACAGGGCGAAGTTTTTCTTTAAGATCAGGGTTTTGCACGACTACAAACTTCCAAGGCTCCATCCCGAACGAGGAGGGTGAGACACGGCCTGCTTCGAGAATCATCTTGAGCTCATCGGCTGGAATTTTTTTGTTTTCGTCAAAGATTTTACACGCGTGTCTAAACTCTAAGGCTTTTAAGATAGGATTTTGCATACTGTTTCTTTCGTTTTAGATGAAAGATTATAACAAAGTTAGAGGAAATCTTGTGCAAAAAATCGATTCTAAGAGCCATCCATTTACTTCACAATCGGCTGATTTTGTTCTGGCGGCTTGTGTGACACGTACCTGCGAGATTGAGGGTATCACCCAAGCGGGAATCCCCGGCAATATCCCCTGTACACCGACATTGGATGCTGAGTTTATCTCGACAGGCAGGGTCTATTCGCTGCCTGATATTGCTGAAACACCCAAAGGGGTACCCACACCTGCACTTTTAACCCGCGTGGCACAAACGAAAGTCGGTTTTTCTGATATGACGATCTTTGATCTGGGTCTGGATATTGTACCGCTGCATGTGAATCTACAAACTTTTGCTATCAACCCTTCTGGTGATATATCACAAGGTAAAGCCTTGGATGCTAAAGCAGTGTTTGAAAAAGGGCAGGAGGCAGGAAGGTCTTATGCATTAAAGGGTGACTATCTTATTTTGGGTGAAAGCACACCTTCTGGCACTACGACAGCGTATGCTGCGGTAAAGGCTTTGGGTTATGATGCTGATGGCAATTTTTCATCTTCTTTTAAAGCAGTCCCTGATGATATTAAATCTCAGACTGTTCGGTCTGCTTTGGACCATATCAATGAGCATATGAGTGATTTTGAAAAACTCTCTTATACGGCCGACAATATGCTGCTTTTTTGTGCCGGTTTTGTTGCCGAGGCAAGTCACCGTTTCAAAGTGATGCTGGCAGGCGGTACTCAGATGGCAGCGGTGCTTTTGATAGTAGATCGTTTGGCCGCTGTCAATGCAGAAAACATCATGCTGTGTACCACCAAATGGGTCTATGAAGATCAACACTCTGATATCCAAGCCCTTTTGGATCAGCTGACATTTACGCCTCAAGCTTTTTATGCTGATTTTGATTTTGCACAATCACAACATCCTGCATTAAAGCTTTATGATGAGGGAGAGGCTAAAGAGGGTGTAGGAGCTGGTGCAGCATTGGCGTATCTTTTGGCTCACGGTGTGGATAAGCAAACGATCACCCAAGAAGTGGAGGCACTGCTTTTATGAAAGCTTTATATATCGGTGGGGTTAAAAGCGGTAAATCCAAAGCTGCCGAGGCCAGAATTTTGGAACTGGGTTCTAACCCTATCTATCTGGCAACAACAGAGATCATGGATGAGGAGATCAAAGAGCGGGTTTTGAAACATCAAGAGCAAAGAGGGAATGCTTTTGAACTTATAGAAGAGCCTTTAGAGATCGATACCGTTTTAGCCAAGCAAACGCAGCCTGTTTTGGTGGAGTGTTTGAGCATGTGGCTTAATAATATGCTCTTTTACAAAAAAAGTGATAAGGAGATATTGGATCGGATAGATAAACTTTTACAAAACCCGGCTGACAGAGTCTTTGTGCTTAATGATGTGGGCAGTGGCATTATCCCCATGGATCCGTTGAGTCGCAAATTTGTAGACCTTTCGGGTATCATCGCTCAAATATTGGCAAAACAGATTGATGAGGTCTATCACTGCATCGCAGGTATCGCAACAAGGATCAAATAGTGCTGCATAAATTTTTTTATGGTTTTGCCTTGGCTTGGTCGATGTTGACCGCCATTCCATTTGTCAAAGTCAAAACCTTTTATTCCGGAATCAACGGCTATGCAGTGATCTTTTATCCCTTGGTCGGATGGATCGTCGGGATGTTTTTGGTGGGTCTGTTTATGCTGGGCCAAGATAGGGTGCCACAGAGCTATTTGTATGTGATTATTTTTGTAGCATGGGTGGTTGCGACCGGTGCTTTACATCTGGATGGCGTAGCAGATGTTTTTGATGCCCTTTTTGTACCTAAAGAGCGTAGAGAGGCGGTCTTAAAGGATCCGCATATCGGAGCGATGGGGATGATCTTTACCCTGCTTTTTATACTCTTAAAACTTTTTGCTTTCATGCAAGCAGAGCTTATCTATCTGCTTCCTGTTGTGTTGATGTTTTCACGATTTAATGCCGTTGCGGCGATCTATTTTTTTGATTATATTCGCAAGGATGGCATGGGAAGTCTGGTCAAGGCAGAATTGCATACGTGGCAGTTCATCTTTTCAGCATTTATTGTTGTAGCTATAGCAGTTTTGTATTCTTGGCAGGTGACGTTGGGGATGTTGGTACTGCTTTTTTTACCGCTGTTTTTAGTCGCATGGCTGGCCCGAAAAGCTTTCGGAGGTTTTAGCGGCGATCTTTATGGCCTGCTTATCGAAGTGACAGAGTGGGTACTGCTTCACATCTTGATGTTTGGATATCTGGGTGAAGCTTTATCTTTTTAGGCATGCTGCGGTTGCACAACAGTATCAAGGAGCTTATAACGGGCATATCGATATTGATGCTTCTCAAGAGGGTCTGCAAGAGGCCAAACAAAACTTTGAGCCGCTCAACAAGAAGCTTTTTGATGCTGTTTACTGTTCGACACTCAAACGTGCCAGACAAACAGCCAAACATCTGAAGTGTCACAAGGTCATCTACAGTGATGATTTAAGAGAAAAGTCGTGGGGACGTCATGAGGGGAAGCGTTATGACGAAGTCGTAGCGATGGAGGGTCAAAATTACCAAAACTTCAGGCAGTGGTTAGAGGTCATGGATGGTGAGCCCTATGATAGCTTGATCCAACGTATTGAAAGCTTTTTAGGACAGCTGAAGACCCAAAGCTATAAGGATGTATTGGTCGTTACCCATGCAGGCGTGATCTATACCATAGTACATCTACTGCGAAAGATACCTCTTGAAGAGGCCTTTCAGCAAAGCGTTGGATATGGGAGCTATATTATTGTTGAACTGATCTAGCAGGCTTTAGTAGAGTCAAAGCACGATTGCTATACAATGGTCCTACTTTTAAACCTTAGCTTACTTAAAAAGGTTGGCATTGATGACAGACGAACCACAAGCTTTATGTTTAGGGCGGATGCCCATAATCAGTCAAGATATGGAAGTGCACTCTTACGAGCTTTTATTTGTAGATGTGACACACAATAACATACAGTTCCCCAAAGATTATAAACAGAGTGCCAAACTTGTAGGTTCAGCTTTAAACCTTAAGGGACTTAAGCATATAGCAGGCGGAGCTAAGGTTTTTGTTTCGGCTGATAAAGACTTCTTGCTTCACGATATGGTGCTTTCTATTCCGGATAATTTTGTATTTCATATTCATATCTCTACGGAGTTTGATGAGAGACTCAAAGCCCGTTTAACACTTTTACGTGAGATGGGTTTAGGTTTTTCGCTTATGCTTGATGAAAAAGGCTTTGAAAATAGTAAAACGATCCAAGCATTTACCCCTTATGTGGATTATCTTGCAGTCACAATGAATACGATCAATACAGTAGGACGTACCAAAGCGATTGCTTTTTTACAGACATTGTCACTTCCTGTGGTGATAAAAAATGTAGAAAAGAAGTATGAAGTAGAGCTTTTTAAAGATCTCAAAGAGTGCTATTTTCAGGGTTACTTTTTTGCTCAATTTGAACAAGTAGAGCTTTCACTGGAAGCTACACAGACCTATGAAGTGATTGATCTGTGCAATCTGCTTTCGACCCAAACATCTAACAAAGTGATCTCTGAAGCTTTTTTAAAGGCTCCTCAGATCTCTGTGCAACTTATTCAATATATCAACTCGTCAGCTTTTATACTTAAAAAGCATATATCATCGATAGAACAGCTTTTAGCCCTGCTAGGCAGAGAAAAATTGCGTAATTGGCTGCTTTTAACGCTGTACTCCAGTATGAAAAAAAATAGTGACATCACACCTTTGATGAGTATGCTTGATAACCGTCTGGAACTTTTAAAAGAGCTGCATGGGGTAGTCAGCCCTAATGATGGCATCAAACAAAAAGATCAAGTCACCTTTTTAGGGCTTTTATCGCTTATCGATCTGATTATACAACGCCCCATGGAGGAGATCTTACAGCGTTTGAGTGTGAATGATGTGATCAAAGAAGCTCTGCTGGAGAAAAAAAACAGTTTAGGTGAACTGCTTGCCTTTGCCATAGCCATTGAAAAATTTGATCTGCTTGAGATTCAGGCCAATGTAACGAAATTTGGCATACACCCACAACAAATAGAAAATCTTTTAGCGGCAAGTATTCAAAACAGTAAAAAAACGGTCTAAACTTCTTGATGTATATTAAGAATCTCTGTACTTCAAGGTCTAAACAAAACCCTCTAAATGTCGATGCTTAAAGAAGTTTTTTAAAATTTTTGAAAGCATCTTCCTTACTACTGAAGAAGTGTTTCGATGTATAACAGTTACACATATTAAAAAATATTATAAAATATACAGTTTTTCAAGCCTTGTAAAGCTTTATTTTACTATGATATTAAATGCTATTTAAGAGCCGTGCATGGGTGTTTGCTAGCAAAGGAAAAGGATAGAAAAAGTATGCAAAAAATAGTTTTAGTTTTTTGGCTGCTGGCAGTTACGCTGTTAACAGCAGAGAGCGATTTTACTGATAAATTCGAGAAACGATCGGTTTTTGGTAAATGGATAGATATTGATAAAGGGAAGATCATTGAGATTAACTCTCATACGAAATTCTCTTTTGAAAGGTTGGATAATGATCTGATTATTTTAAGAAACGGATCACAGAAAAATTATCTTAAGCGTATCGGATCGGCAAAAACAAAGATCAAGGGTCGTATTGTTTTGGATGTCGGAGGTCGCAGCTATCTCTCTGCCGCCAATACTGATGTTACGCTGACTCATGTGAAAGATAGTTCCATTACCGTTACGGTCAAGACAAACAGCCGCGGCTATTTTACAGATGCCTCCTTGCCTTCGGGTGATTATTATTTGCAAGCCGCTAAAAATGCGGCTTCTTTAAAAGTACCCGTCTCTCTGGTTCAGGAAAATGAGTCGTTAGGTACTTTTATATTGACACATCAAAAATCGGCTGTTTTTAAATCGAAACTTTCACTGGATCATACTTTTGTCATATCTAATGGAAAACGGTATAAAGCTTTTGTGGATCTTTTTAATTATGGTCACGACAAAGGAGAGGTCTGTTATAAGGCTTCTTTGGATGATAAAAAACTTAAAGAGCTGCGGTTTAAAGCAAGGTGTCAAACAATCGATGCCGGTAAGTCAATCAGAGTGCCGCTTTATGTCAGCTTTAACCCTATTGCTATTAACTCAACGGTTAAAGAACTTCAACTTAATATGCGGGATAAGAGCGGTCGTACACTTGTAGAGTCACACCCTTTTACCGTCTATAAAAACTTTTTTACTTTGAAAATCAAAACAGCCAATAAAGCGATGAAGGGTTATGTCGTCCTTCCGGGACAAGAGGTCAAGCCTATAGATATATCTAAAGGAAAAGTGGCCCTTCCCAAACTCTCTGATGAGGAGTATAAACTTATTTTGGCCAACACGGATCCCAAGCAAAAAACGGCCTATGAGGTTGATGTCGGAGCTGAAGATAAGTTGATTCGCGGGGGTAAAAAACAAAGAAACATACGTCGCCGCGGAAATCGAAACAGCACGTTTAAGTTAAAGCAGTCCATAGCCCGTTATCCTGATGTCGGAGATATTGCTGTTTATGCTTTTAGTATCCCTGATGCCATCGTGATGCGTGAGGATGATAAAACGATACGAGTACGGTTTAGTAAAAAGGATCGATTAGGCGAAGAGGTTAAGTATAAAGCTACCATTAGCAACACTGCCCTGGCCAGTGTCAGTTATAAAAACGGTTACCTTACGGTAACACCAAAGCCCGGTAAAAGCGGTGTTACAACCATTACTTTGAAAAATGAAAAGCGTTATGGCGGTTCCAATAAAAAGTTATTTACACTCTATATCAAAGAGGTCAATAATAAGCCTCGGATTGTATCCAAGCCTTTAAAGACGGCACTGGAAAACAGAGTTTACCGATACTATTTAAAAGGAATTGATGCTGAGACCAAATACCTTAAGAGTTCTGCTGTCACACTGCCGTCTTGGTTGACGTTTAATAAAAAACGATCCCTTTTAAGCGGAAAGCCACAAGCTAAGGATATCGGAAAGCATACGGTAGTACTTCGTGTCAGTGATGGAACCTATAAAGTTGATCAAAGCTTTACGATTACCGTGATCGCTGAAGATAAAGCCCCCGAATCTCAAAACGCATTTTTTAGCGTGCAAGAAGATAGCACCTTGACGGGTACGCTTCAAGCGAAAGTGCGTCAAGGTCAAGATCTCTCATTTACTTTAGTGGAAAAACCTCAAAACGGTACGTTAAGACTTCAAAAGAGTGGAAATTTTACCTATAAGCCTAAGAAAGATTATTATGGCAATGATAGCTTCAAAGTCAAGGCTTTAAGTCGTGGCAAAAGTAGTGAATTTGTAGTCAGTATTACGATTGAGGGGGTTAATGATGCCCCGGAAGCTAACAATATTTCAGCCTCTGATATCGGTTCGGGACCGTTGGAGATTGATTGGATGCAGGATTCTCAGGCTCGTGACGTCGATCAGGATGAATTGACATTACATGTTGATAAAGCACCGCAATTGGGTGCGATAGAGATTACCCAAGAGGGTAAACTGATCTATATGCCTCATGCTGATACCAGAGGTGAAGAGGTGGTCCATCTTAGCATCAGTGATGGTAATGGCATGAGTAAAAGCATTACCTTGACACTAACAGGTATCTCAAGACAGTTAACACCCAGAGTCTTACAAACGGGACAGAAAGTTATTTACCACCCTTTTGATGATGGGGTCTATCAAAAGAGTCTGGTACGAACCTACGAAGAGGATCTGGCAGGAAAGGTTATTAAAGACAAGGTAGAAAATCTGACTTGGTATGTCGGTTCAACTGCCCAAAAAATGAGTTTTAAGGATGCTTCAGATTATTGTGAAGATCTTAAAGTTGGTATCGTAACCAATTGGAGGCTACCAACGATTAAAGAGTTGGTGATGCTGACAGACAAAGGACAGACATCTCCTGCCATTGATCCGCTTTTTAAAAATATTAAAAATGATTATTACTGGAGCAGTACGCCTTATGGAAAGCGTGACAACCATCGCTGGACGGTTTATATGGATTATGGTAATGATTATTTTTCACATGAAAAGCACAAGCACTATGCCCAGTGTGTCCGTGAAGGTACCGGTTTCTTGCACAAATCAGATCTGACACCCGCGATGCTTGCAGAAGCTCTAAAGCAGTCAGAGGCTGTGAATGAGAGCGAAAGCCGTGTTGAAAAAAAAGAGCTTAAACCGCAAGAAAAGCCCTCTTTGTTTGTTCGATACAAAAATCAGGATTTGGTGTGGGATAAGGAACATGAACTGGTCTGGGATGATCGCCCCAAGGTTGAAACAGCCACATGGGTGGGAGCAATTAAGATTTGTGAGCAGCTGAAGTTGTATGGACGCAGTGATTGGCGTTTACCAAATTTTAATGAGCTCTATACTTTGACGGTTTACAGCGATAACAATCGGAGTATTCCTACTATTGATGCTGCATTTAAAAACAGTAAAGCTAAAGCGTACTGGACATCGACATCGGGAGATAATGACCACGATAGAGCCTGGGGTATCTCCTTTAAAGATGGAAGTGACTTCAGTTATGATAAAACCGAACAGATCTATGTTCGCTGTGTAAGAGATCAGTAATGGGAAGATTGAGTATGAAATTATCACATAAAATTGTGCTGGCATGGCTTGTTAGCGGTACATTAAGCCTTGAGGCACTGGATCTCAAAGAGGCGATTTCGCAAACACTTAAAAACAATCCGACTATTCAAGAGCGTCTGAAAAATTATAATGCGGTAAGAGAGGATGTGGGCTATTCGGAGGGTGCGTATCTGCCTACGCTGAATCTTACTTACGGTGTAGGCAAGCAAAAGGCAAAAAGTGCAGGTATCACAACCAATGATGTTAAAGAGCTTAATGCCAATAGACGTTCGGTTGATCTTGTTTATAATATTTTTAACGGGTTTAAAGATCACTATACAAGCCGTCAGCAACTTTCACGCTTGGAAGCGGCAGCTTACTCTTATGTAGAAAAAGCGAATCAGACCCTTTTAAAACTGATCGAAGGCTTTGTCAATGTGGCTCGACATAAAGAGCTTATTGAAGTAGAGCAGGATAATATTCGTATGGATGAGAAGATTTATGACAATATGCTGGGCAAACAAAAACAGGGCCTGCAGCGTCTATCAGATCTTAAAGAGGCCCGTTCTAAACTGGCACTGGCCTATACCAATCACTTAAGCGAAGAGAATAATGTGCAAGATACTTTAGTAGCACTGCACAAATATCTGGGACGCTATGTAAGATTGGAAGATATTGATACCCCTAACTTTGAGGAGCAGCTGCCTAACTCTATTGAGGAGATTACGCAGATTGCTCTTGGGCATAACCCGTCTATTAAAGTGGCTCTTTATGAACGAGAGGCGGCGATGCATGAGTATCAAGCGAGTCGCAGCAGTTACTACCCTAAACTTAATTTGGAGGTATCTGACACCGCCAGTACCAATATCAGCGGTATTGAGGGTGACAGTTCAAATTTCTCGACGATGCTGGTACTTTCGTATAACCTTTACAATGGGGGTTCAGATGCAGCAACCGCTCAAAAACGTGTCAGCGAGATGCATAAAAAAGATCAGGATATGCATAAAATCAAAAGAGATGTGATTGAAAAGGTGCAATTAGCTTGGAATGCTTTTCGTATCACTTCAAAACAGGCAGTATTTATCCGATGGTATGTGCAATCAAGTAAAGATAAGTTAAACTCTTATTACAAAGAGTTTAATGTGGGGCGTCGATCTTTGATTGATCTTCTTGGGGCGAGTGATGATTATAATAATGCCCGTCGTAAGATGATCAATACCAAATATGACCTTATGTTTGCACGGTTTCGTCTGCTTGAGTCCATGGGTGATCTTACCGGTTCTTTAGGGATTGATATCAAAGCCCGTGTGGGCTTAAGTCTGGACAAAAACAGTGTGCCTGAAGAGGACCTCGATGTTTTAAACAGTGATGTAGACGGTGATACGGTTGCAGATGCGGTAGATATTTGTAATAATTCTATCATCGATGGTAATGTGACATCGGAGATCAGCCATTATGGATGTGATCAGAAGATGAAGTCAAACAACTCAGAGTTTAAAGCTCTGGAGTCGTTTTTAAATGAGAGTATCAAAACTTTTGTTAAAGAGAGTGACGATATAGAGGGTTGGGATTAATCCAGCCTTGCTAAAGGTGGATAACGGTGCGAAGAGCTTTTGTGTTGATCTTATTAAGTACAATGCTGCTTCATTCAGGCACGTTTTACCTGCCGGAATCGCAAAAAAAAGAGCTCGTTAAAACTTACGGTACAATGGCTTTGACGCGTGTTCACGCCTTAATTGATCTCATGAACGTACTTGAGGGACAAAGTGATAAAAAAAAACTTCTGGAAGTTAACAACTTTTTTAACCGGGTACCCTATGCGAGTGATATGAAGGTGTGGAATCGAAGTGACTATTGGGCCAATCGTATGGAGTTTTTAGGCAAAGATCGCGGTGATTGCGAAGATTACACTTTTGCCAAATATTTTACACTCAAGCAGCTTGGCATTGACGTAAAGAAAATGAAGGCTTTTTATTGTAAGTCTTTGACCTATAACCAGGCTCATATGGTTTTGGCCTACTTCAGAAAGCCGCGTTCCATACCCTATATTTTGGGTAATTACAACTATAAGATTTTGCCTGCAAACAGGCGTAAAGATCTCAAACCGATCAAGCTTTATAATGGGGATGCTCTTTTTATTGCGAAACTTAAAAAGCAAGGTAAGGTTGTGCCGGGATCGAAAAAAGAGGCACTGAACTGGATTGAAATTATCAATGGAATAAGGAGAAGATAAATGGGTAATTATGTTAAAACAATGGTTGTGATAACACTGTTTATTGTGGCTATTGCAGTTACAGGGTTTAAATCAAGCATCTCAACTTCGGTAGATGTGTTGCAGCGGAGTTTGGATCTTCACACCAAAGATAGTGCATCTTTGTTGGCTATGTCACTTAAGGATATAGATATTGAGTCGGAGGTTGAGTTAGTAGAGTCGATAATCCGCGGAGCTTATGCTTTGGGAACTTTTGAAGAGGTGACTTTGTATGGCAGACCGACAGCTGGCATTCAAAACCTTAAGATGCAAAACAAAAAAGATATGGGTGAAAATGCTTTAAGCAGCAGTTTTTTTCAGCTTAAAGCGAGTGAGGCTTTGGCGGATGTATTGCTAGACAGCAAGGTCCAAGGCAAAGTACTGGTTAAAAGTGATATTACACCAGCTTTTAAAGCGATGCAGCAGACTGTGACAGAGTTGATGAAGCTTTTTATCATGTTGGGATTGGGTGCTGTTATTATCATCGGTATTGTTGTTAAGCTTATGGTTAGAAAGCCGGCAGCTTAAATTATAAAGGAGAAGTTATGAGTCTGTTTAAACAAATTGCACTGAGTATTGCTCTATTTTTATCCGTAGTGCTGGGTACAGTTTTGTTTTTAAACTTTCAATCTTCTCAAAAATTTATACAAGATCAGCTCTATAGCAGTGCGGAAGATACGGCAGCATCACTTGCCTTGGCTTTAGGGGGGATTTTAACCAAAGAGAGCAGTGAAGCTGAACTGCTTACTGAGATGGAGACCATGATAGCAGCTATTTTTGATCGCGGTTATTATGCATCCATTCGTCTGAAAAGCGAGGATAAAGTTCTTATCTCCAAAGAGCAGGATCTTGCCGTAAAAGATGTACCTCAATGGTTTTTAGATCATGTTGAGATCAGAGCCAAAGCTGCCAACTCTGACATTTCAGGTGGCTGGAGTGTTTTTGGAACCATTTGGGTTACGGGTCATGTGGGACACGCTTATGTGCAGCTGTGGGAGATCTTTGTGGATCTTGTGGGTACTTTTGTCATGATGGCATTGGTCTTTTTAGTGCTGTTTGGCGTGGTGCTTAAAATTGTACTGCATTCCCTGAAAGATGTTGAAAATCAAGCCAAGGCTATTGAAGAGCACAATTTTTATGTCAATGAAAAGCTCCCTTTTACAACAGAATTTCGTTATGTTGTGCGTGCTATGAACAGTATGGTCGGTAAAGTTAAAATTATCTTTGATAAGGAGGCTGAGTCTCTTAAAAAGTATTATGAACTACTTTACAGCGACGCTACAACGAAGCTGTATAACCGACGCTATCTCATGACACAGCTAAGCAGTGCTTTGACAGCAGATTCCGATCATTCACAGGGAAGTTTTGTGCTTTTTTCATTTGAAGATCTCGAGGCCGCTAAAAAGGTGGTGGGATATGTGGCTTTGGAAAACCTTTTGGTGCTGCTTGCCGAAATGCTTCAACAGCAGGCAGACAGCAGCAAAGATGGTATGGCTATCCGTATGAACAGCAGCGATTTTGCTCTATTTCTTCCTCATGTCAAGCCCTCTGAGATAGAAGATGATCTACAAACGATGATCGATCGGATGCAAAAGCTTTTTGAGGATCTTTCTGTTTCTAAAGAGTTGTGCGTTAGTGCGGGAGCCATCGTCTATACCCATGAAGATGATCCAAAGAGTATCTTCTCTAGAGCCGATTTTGAACTCTCCAAAGCGAAGGTTAAACAGACCTCTGTGATTGAGTATGGTCCACAGACTGTGCAAAAAGGTGTTGTCTTGGGTAAAGAGGAGTGGACAGAGATGTTTAACACCTCTTTAGAAGAGAATATGCTTAAAGTGGCTGCCCAAAGAGTCATCTCTATAGAGAATAAAACTGTTTTACATCAAGAGCTTTTTTTACGTATGGTTGATCAAGAAGGCACTGTCCATAATGCCGGTTATTTCATGCCGGTACTGGCCAATCTGAATCTAAGCGATGAAGTGGATAAGCATGTGGTTAACTTGGCCCTACACTATATCGAGCGTGCAACTCTGACAACGTCGGTAGCGATTAATATTGGAGCCGGATTTTTAAAAGATAGCAATAATGTAAGCTGGTTGGTTGAAAAACTTATCAAATATCTTAAAACTTCTTCAGCTATTAAACTCAATTTTGAAGCAACCCGTTTTGCCGTGATGGCCAATGTTGAGATTTTTGCTCGTTTTTCCAAGCTCCTTAAGAGACATGGAGCCGGTTTTGGTATTGATAACTTTTCGATTGATGCCCAAGGTTTGGGATACCTTAAAGAGGTTAACCCTGACTATATCAAAGCTGATTGCAGTTTCTTTTTGGATCTTAAAGATGATGAAAATGCAACAGCGAGTGAATCCTTGTCTATTATTACCGAGAGTTTAGGGATTTCACTTATTGCAACTGCGGTTGAAGATAAAGAAACCATCACCAAGCTTAAAGCTTTTGATGTCCACTATATCCAAGGCAGCGTGGTCAACACGCCAGAGATGTTAGGAGTTTAAGTGCACGAAGAGAATGAGATCTATCAAGACCCTTTGTTAAAGTGTCTGGTACTGTTTACCGAGCGTTATCACAAACCTATGACGGTAGCTTCTTTAGTTGCAGGTTTGCCTGTAGAAAAAGGGCATGAGACACCGGAGCTTTTTTCAGCTAAAAGTTCAAAGTCGATGTTTTCGCGGGCGGCTAAAAAAGCGGGACTTCATTCAAAACTCGTACGTGAAGAGATTAAGCATCTTAACAATTTATTGCTGCCTGCTATTTTGGTTCTCAAAGATCAAAAAGCGTGTATTTTAGAGAGTATTGATCACGAGACGGGACAGGCACAAATTATTATGCCGGGCGTTGAGGATATGGAGACCCTTGTCAG